>JBDTIE010000278.1:0-20239 GCA_039936515.1 Rhodanobacter sp.
GGCGTGCGGACTCCATGCAACATGCGGCCAGCACGCGGCACAATCAATTGCCGGCGCGCGCCCGGCGCGTGCGAGCGCCACGCGCCGGGACACCCGTGTCTTTGGTCATGGTCGATGAGCGCGGCGATCGGGTAGGCTCAAAGGTCACTCTTTGCGGAGACATGCGTGATGAAGCATTCCCTCGCGTTGGCCATGGCCATTGCTCTGTCCGGCTCCTTTGGCGCCCACGCCGATGCGACCGGCGCCAAAGAAAACGCCACGCAGGCGGCGCCGGATGTCGCGCAGAATCCATTCTTCGCCGAAAGCACACTGCCGCTGCATTACCCGGCTTTCGACAAGATCACCGACAGCGACTTCGCCCCCGGCTTTGATCGGGGCATGGCCGAGCACCTGCGCGAAGTTCTGGCCATCGCCAACAACCCGCAGCCGCCGAGCTTCGACAACACCATCCTCGCGCTGGAAAAATCCGGGCAGGTGCTGGATCGCACTTCGACCGTGTTCTTCAGCCTGGTGGGCGTGGACAACAACGATGCGCGCAAGGCGATCCAGGCGCAGTACGCGCCCAAGCTTGCCGCGCACCGCGATGCAGTCACGCTGAATCCCAAGTTGTTTGCGCGCATCCAGAAGTTGTACGACACGCGCACCGCGCTGGGGCTGGATGCCGAAGGCGTGCGTTTGATCGAGCGCTACCACACCGGTTTCGTGCGTGCCGGCGCGCAGTTGCCGGCCTCGGCGCAGGCACGGCTGAAGGCGATCAACGCCGAGCAGGCCAAGCTCGGTACGCAGTTCAGCCAGAACGTGCTGGCCGAGGTCAATGACTCAGCCGTGGTGGTCGACACCCGCGAGCAACTGGCCGGCCTGACCGACGAGCAAATTGGCGCCGCCGCCGCCGCGGCCAAGGCCAAGGGCCTGGATGGCAAGTACCTGATTGCCCTGCTCAACACCACGGGCCAGCCGCCGGAAGCGCAGTTGCACGACCGCGCCGTGCGCGAGCGCCTGCACAAGGCCTCGATCGCCCGCGGCAGCCGCAACAACCAGTACGACAACACCGCTATCGTCTCCAAGGTGCTCAAGCTGCGCGCGGAAAAGGCCAAGATGCTTGGCTACCCGACCTGGGCGGCATACGTGCTGGCTGACGAAACCGCCAAGACGCCGCAGGCGGTCAACGCCATGCTCACGCAGCTGGCGCCGGCGGCGGTGGCCAATGCCAGACGCGAGGGCGCGGCGCTGCAGGCGATGATCGACAAGGAGCAGGCCGCCAAGGGCGAGGCGTCGTTCCAGCTGCAGCCGTGGGACTGGGCCTACTACACCGAGAAGGTGCGCAAGCAAAAATACAACTTCGACGAGAGTCAGTTGCAGCCGTACTTCGAGATGAAGAACGTGCTGGAAAACGGCGTGTTCTACGCCGCCGGCCAGCTGTACGGGCTGAGTTTCAAGCAGCGCACTGACCTGCCGGTCTACAACCCGGACGTGCTGGTGTACGACGTGTTTGACGCCGACGGCAAGCAGCTGGCGATCTTCCTGGCCGACATGTACGCGCGCCCGTCCAAGCGCGGCGGCGCGTGGATGAACTCCTACGTCGAGCAGTCCGCGCTGACCGGCAACCTGCCGGTCGTTGCCAATCATCTGAACATCACCAAGCCGGCCAGCGGGCCGACGCTGCTGACGTGGGACGAGGTGACCACCGCGTTCCACGAGTTTGGCCACGCCCTGCACGGCATGTTCTCGGACGTGAAGTACCCGTACTTCAGCGGCACCAGCGTGCCGCGCGACTTTGTCGAGTTTCCCTCGCAGGTGAACGAGATGTGGTCGGATTGGCCCAGCGTGCTGGCGCATTACGCCAAGCACTACCAGACCGGTGCGCCGATGCCGCAGGCACTGCTGGACAAGGTGCTGGCCGCGTCGAAATTCAACCAGGGCTTTGCCACCACCGAGTACCTGGGTTCGGCCATGCTCGACCAGAGCTGGCATCAGGTCGGGGCCGACAAGATCCCCGCCGCCGATGGCGTGATGGCGTTCGAGGCGGCCGCGCTCAAGGCCAACGGCACCGACTACGCGCCGGTGCCGCCACGCTACCGCACGCCGTACTTCAGCCACATCATGGGTGGCTACGCGGCCGGCTATTACGCCTACATCTGGTCTGAAGTGCTCGACGCCAACACCGTGAACTGGATCAAGGCCCACGGCGGGCTGACCCGCGCCAATGGCGACCGCTTCCGGCAAACCTTGCTGTCGCGCGGCGGCAGCAAGGATGCGCTGCAGTTGTTCCGCGACTTTGCCGGACACGAGCCGCAGATCCAGCCGCTGCTGGAGCGGCGCGGATTGGACGCCGCGGTCGACTGAGGGCGGTTGTCGCCGCGACGGATGGCATGACGGCGGCTGGGGGCGGCAAGCATGATTGCTTGTGCAAACGGGGATCGTCGTCTGCCTCGACACGGTTATGCTGGCGCGTACTCTCCGTCGTCGGGACGTCGCATGCTGCCCAGCACAGATCGCATAGCCTATCGCCGCGCAGCGCCTTGCGTCGTGGTGGCCTTGCTGGCCGTGGTCGCCGGTGGCGCGATCTCGGCCGGCCTGGCGCATGCGCCCTCGCGCCCAGTCATGTGGCTGGTGGCGTACCTGGTGCTGGTGGTCGGCGTGGCGCAGGCGGCACTGGCGCTGGTGCAGGCCAGCGTGGCGGTGCGCCCGCCATCGCCGTTGATGGCCAGCGCGCAGTGCATAGCGTTCAACCTGGCCAACGCGATGGTGATTGCCGGCACCTTGCTGGCAAATCCGCCGGCGGTGTCCGCAGGCGCCGCCTTGCTGGTCATCGCGTTGGCCCTGTTCCTGCGCGGCGTGCGTGGCGCACACGGGCCATTGGTGCGGATCTACCGCGTGCTGGTGGCGGCGCTGGGGTTCAGCGCGCTGGTTGGTGTTGCGCTGGCGTTGTGGCGTGCGCGCGGGTAACCGGCAGCGGCGACGCGACGTTGGCGCCCTCGCACGCTTCCCACGCGCCACGTCACGCGCAACCATGAGCGTTCCGGAAGGGTGAGACACACATGCACGGTTTCGACGACATTGACGATGACATGCCCGAGGCCGACGACTCGGCCGAAAGTTTGGTCTGGCAGCTGCTGACGCTCATCAACCCCGGCGATGACGATCTGGCGACACAGCAATTTGCCGCCTGGCGCGATGGGCAGGAAGAGGGCGACACCGACGCCGTGCCGGTGGAGCAGATCGCGCGCGTGATCGACTGGCAGTCCGGCTTCCACGTGGATGCGCAGGACACGCGCGCGCTGGTGCAGGCGATCAACGAGCTGGCCGCGCGCTGGAACCTGGCGCTGGACTGGGATGGCGACCCGGACGAGGACGAATTCCACGCCGACCAGGACGTGCCCTCGCTGCTGGCGGTGGCCTACGACCGGCTGGCCGAGTTCGGCTACACGCTGTGGTCGTGGGAAACCGACGACGGCAGCTACGCCGGCTGGATGACGCGCAGCACCGAGCGCGAAACCATGCGCGAGCTGGCCACGGCGCTGCAGATCAACCTGTGCCTGGGGAGCGAAGTCAGTTGAGGTGGCCGCGGTCATCCGCATCGGCATGGCGCTGCCTGTGGTGCGTGCTGGCGCTGGCGCTGCTTGCCGGCTGCGCCAGCACACCGGCACACAACCCGCTGGCGACCTGGGTGCCTTCGCCCAACTTCGATGCGCGCCGCCCGGTGCTCATCGTGTTGCACTTCACCAGCCAAGGCTCGGTGCAGCAGAGCCTGCACACGCTGCGCACGCGCAACAGCGGCGGGCCGGTCAGCGCGCACTACCTGATCGGAGCCGACGGCCACATCTACCAGCTGGTGGCCGACGCGCAGCGCGCCTGGCACGCCGGTCCGGGACGCTGGGGCACGATCACCGACGTCAACTCCGCCTCCATCGGCATCGAGCTGGACAATGACGGCCGCAGTGACTTCGCGCCGGCGCAGATGACCAGCGTGCTGCGCCTGCTGGACGACCTCACCACGCGCCTGCGCATCCCGCGCACGCAGGTGATCGGCCACGAGGACATGGCGCCGGGGCGCAAGGATGATCCCGGTCCGCGTTTTCCGTGGCGGCAGTTGGCGGACGCCGGCTTCGGCGTGTGGCCGCGCGGTGAGCTGGTGGACCCGCCGCCGGGTTTCGACCCGTGGCTGGCACTGTCTGCGGTGGGCTACACGCTGGACGACCGCGCCGCCACGGTGCGCGCCTTCCATCATCACTTTCGCGGCATCGAGGGTGACACGCTGGATGCGCAGGACGCGCGCATCCTGTATGCGCTCACGCAGCGCTGAGTCAGCTTGCAGCGTTGTCGTCGTCGAAACCGGTGTAGCCGTCGGGAAAGATCGGCGTGCCGTCGGCTTCCAGCCCGGTCATGTCTGCCAGCGCCTTGTCGGCGGCGGCCTGCGCCACTTCAGACGTGCGGAAGCTGCGGTTTTCGCACACCGCGTAGTACACCGGAAAACCGTGCCCGGCCTGGGGAGTCACCGACAGCAGCGCGGTGTGCCGCGAGCCTTCCAGCACGGTGGACGAGCGCACGCGGAAACTGTCGCAAACCCGTTCGGCCATGCCGCTCTCCTGCGCTGCAAAGCGGCCAGTGTATCGCCAGCACGCTGCGCCGCCGCCGCGCCCGCGATAGTGCGGAGGCTGGCTATCGTTGACCCGTGTTCCGGCAAGCAATGACCGGGGTGCTGGCAATCGGTGGCCGCCTTGCTGGCGCCGACGAGTGCGGACACCAGCGCTGGGCACCTTGCGGCCAACTGTGGTCGGCCGACTGCGTTAAATGCGTGGTCCAGATCGGCCCCCGTGACCGGCAGCTGGAGTCGGTCAGCGACCGTCGGTTGACCTCCGCCAACCGACCAACGTCAGCCTTTCAGTTGGTGCAAGTGCATGTTGCAACGCGGAGGTTCGAACAGATTCTGCTAGCGCAACTAGTCGGCGGAAACGCATGACGGCGGAACAGAACGGAAGGGTTGAACGCCAGCCATGCAGCCCCGAACAAGGCTGGCATGGTGTTTTGCCGCGGATCAATGAGTGTGTGAAAAAACTCATCGCTTGGTGGTCTTTCCGGCTCGGTTACCGGCTTGTCCCGTAGGGCTGTGTAGGAGCGGGATCGGATGCAGCATCCGGCGAACTCGCGCTCGGCGCAGGCAATCCGATCTTGCGGCAAAACGCAGTGAAGCGCGGATCGGGGTACAGGCCACGCAGAAGTGGGTCGTAAGTCAATGACATCAGCCCTTCGTCGTGTTGCCGGAAGGCCCGTTCCAACCAGCTGAAAGCGCTGTCACGGTCGCCAAGCCATGCATGCACGGTGGCAATCGCGTAGGCGCCGTCCTTCGCGCGGGTCGCAATCAGTTGAGCCAGCGCGGCCTTGGATGCCGCGGCATGACCCAGATCGTGTTCGGCCATCGCAAGACCGCCCGTTCTGGCCTGGGACGCAAAGATGCCGCGCGCGGTTGCGGGATCGCCCTGCAGCAGCGCCAGGACCCCGAGATAGGACGACGCCTGTATGTCGGCGTGATCGATGGAAAGTGCGCGCTTGAGCATGCGTCGAGCGTTGTCGTAATCCGCTTGTGCGGCGTTGATCCGGCCCAGCAAACCCCAGCACGGCAGAAACAGCGGGTCATCGTCGGTGCACTTGGCGAGAGCGATTTTCGCCTCGGGCAGGCGGTGCAATGTCGCCAGCAGATAGCCGTAGCGCAACTGATTGCGCGAATCGCCGGGATCGAGGCTCACCGCCTTGAGCAGATCGGACTCGGCGCCGTGCCAGTCCCAGTCGTCGCTCTGGCGCAAGTATCCGCGCGCGCCATAGGCATCGCCGAGCGCGGGGTCGAGCGCGACGGCGCGTTCGGCTGCCGCCATTGCGCGCCGCCGTCCCAATGCTGCGCCCGTGGCATCCGAATTTTCCTCCGCCGCAAAGCTTTCTGCCATCGCCAGGCCCGAATAGGCTTCCGCATAATCCGGATCCAGTGCAACGGCCTGGCGAAACGCATCGACCGCGGTGGCGACATTGTTTGGAATTCCGCTATGCGCCAGCATTTGCCGCCCGAGCAGAAAATGATCGTAAGTTTCGAAGTCGGGGACATGATGCTTGTGGGCCGCGCCCGGGCGCGCCGCGAGCAACTTCACCTTGAGTGCGTCGGCCACGGCTTTGGCGATCCCGGCCTGCACTGCAAAAATGTCCTTCAACTCGCGGTCATAGGTCTGTGACCAAAGTGCGCGCCCATCAGCCGCATTGATCAGCTCGGCGACAATGCGCACTCGCACGCCCTGTCTGCGCACGGTGCCTTCAAGCAGCGTATCGACACCGAGCTCGCGGCCAATCTGCCGGCTGTCGCCGCCGCCACCCCTGAAACGGAACGACGAACTGCGGCCAATGACACGGAGACCGTCGATTTGCGCCAGGCTGGTGATCAATTCCTCGGACAGGCCATCGGAAAAATAGTCCTGAAGCGGGTCGCCGCTTTCATTGAGCATCGGCAACACGGCGATTGATTTCCCGGGCGCTGCGTCGGTACTGCTCTGCGGCGCCAGTCTGTCCGTCAGCAGCAGAATCACTGCTACGGCCAGCACGCCGATGATCCAGAAATCGAGCTTTCGGGCCGCCGAATGCGCGGCAGGATCAGCGGGGTCGATGTCACTTTCGCGCTTGAGTCCGCTCGGCGTGAACTCGTAGAACCACGCAAACGCGATCCAGAACGGAAACCCGATGACTGCGGCGATCAGAAACCAACGCGTCGTCCAGTCAGGCAAACCAATGGCGGGGCTGAATTGCGACAGCCCCTGACCGAACGCCCACACCGCACCGGCATACAGCACCGCCGCGCGCAGCACGTTGCGACGCTTGAGTTCCCCGAGCAGGTGGAACTTGGCCATGCAACTCCGTCGAGATGCACGCAGCGACCCAAGGCGGAGCTGCGCCCAGCCCGATCTTAGCCGTCGCGGCCGGGAATGCCCAATACCGCAGGACTGATTCGCGAAGACGCTTGAGGCGACCTCCATGGGATCGTCTGCTGGGCACGCGGCGAGGCGCCCTGGTACGCGTCGACAAACGGCGCGTGCATTGACGGATCTGTCGGCGTTGCCGTATCGGCAGCTCAGGCATAGGCAAACGGGCCATCCTCAAAGCGGACGATCGCGGCCGGCTGCAACGGGTCGGAAGCGGCCCTTGAACCTGAGCCGATGTGCCGGTTGGCCAGCATCGGCGCGCTGGTCAGCAACTACCGGCACAACGGGTCGACCAGATCGGAAGACTCGCGATATGGTGAGGCCTTGCCCTGCTTCCCGGATCAGCCATGCTAGACAGTCACCGCATCGATTGCCCGTACTGCGGGGAGATGATCGAGATCCTCGTTGATGCGTCGCTTGCCGAGCAAAGCTATATCGAGGATTGCCAGGTGTGCTGTCGTCCGATCACGCTGCGCGTGAGCGTGGACGAAGACGGCGTCGCGCAAGTGGCCGCGCGCGCCGAGAACGAGCCGTGAGCGCCGCGCACCGACGCTGCGTTGGACGCAGACGCTGATGCATTACGACCAGTCCTGGATGGGCTTTGGCGTGGTGGGCGCGCTGCAGGCGGCGGCGGTTTCGGTGGCGGTGGCCATGCTGGCGTCGTTCGCGTTTCACGGCATTGGCCGGCGCCATGGCTGGGGCTTGGGTCCGCCGCTGGCGTGGAGCTTCCTGCTGGCGCTGGGGCTGACCGCCAGCGGTGACCTGGCGGATCTGTTCTATTTCAACTTTGGTCGCCTGCAGTCGCTGGCCTTGCTCAAGGCCAAGCTGGCGCTGGTGCATGACCCGGACAGCATCGGCATGCGCGCGCTGTTCGAGGTCGCCGGCGTGGCAGTGGGCGTGTACCTGGGTTGGCTGGTTTTCCATCACTGGCGACGCCGCTCCGGGCCGCGTGGCTAGTCACGCCCGGCCGGCCAGCAACTGGTCGGCAATGTGTCGCGCCTGCTGGCGGATTTCTGGCACGGCCGTGGACTCCCAAAAGCTGCCGCGCAGCAGGCTGCCGATGGCAAACAGGTGCGGCCACGGTTGCCCGTCGCGCAACAGCCGGCCATCGCCATCGGAGAGCAGACCCAGCCCGAGCGGATCGGCCTGCACATGCGCGTTGGTCAGCAGCTGGCGCACCAGCGGATGCCCGGTGCGCCGCACATCGGTTTCCAGGCCGGTGGCCTGGATCACGCAATCGGCGAAGAGGTCCTGCGACACACCGGCGTGGTTCGCCCGCACGCGCAATTGGTCACCGACAAGCTCGACGCTGGCGACCCGTCCGCGCTGCCGCTGCACGCGGCCGTCGGCTTCCAGAGTGTCGATGGCGGCGGCTGCGGGAGGTGGCATGCGATGGCGTACGCGATCCCACAACCAGCGCACGTGACGCAGAAAGCGCGCGCGTTCGCGCGGCGACAAGATCTGCCACAGCGCGGGCAGGTGCGGGCGCAGGCTGTCGACCACTGCGCGCCACTGCCCTTGCGCCGTGGCCTCGCGCAACAGTCGCAGCCACGCGCGCACTTCGGGCGCGTCGCGCATGGAGGCGACCCATTCGCCACTGTCGCCGTCCGGCGCCAGCACCGAGGACAGGTGCGCGGCAGGCCACAGGCCGTGCCGCGACAGCGCGGTGAACTGCGTCGCCGGCCAGCGCGCGGCAAGCTCCAGCAGCACGTCGACGGCGGTCAGTCCCGTGCCGATCACCAGCGCCCGCGCCGGCGCTGCGCCGATGCCCGCGGACGCGCCCATCAGCAACGCCCATGCATCGGTGATGTAGCGGCCGCTGGCCAACGCCGGCGCGCTCACCACCGGCAACGGGCGCGGCGGCAGCGTACCCACGGCAAGCACGGCCGCGTCCACCTGGCGACTGCTGTCGCCCTGCAGCACCGTGATGTGGCTGCGCTCGGGCACCATGGCATCGGCCGCAAACGGGATGATGTTGACGTCGTGGCCGAGGCTGGCGCCGTGGGCCACGCTGCGTTCCACTTCACTTTGCAGGTAATCGCCGTAGCTGCGGCGGGGCAGGAAATCGGTCCCCGACACCGCCGGCTGCGTGCGCCGCACGAAATCCAGGAACCCACCGGGCCGCCCACTGAACAAGCCCATCGATGCCGCGCGCACGTTGAGCAGCAGCTGCGGCGAACCGCTGGCATAGGCCACGCCGCGGCCCGGATCGCCGCCACCGGTATACCAATCCAGGCGCAACGGCGGCTGCACCGCGCGCGACAGCAGCTCGCTGAGCACGCTGGCGCCGGCGGCGCCGCCGCCGATGATGGCGATGCGCCGGATCATGTGTGCGTCGGGGTGGGCGTGGGGACGCCATTGCGGCCGGATGCCATGCTGTTGCGCAAGCGCATTGACGTCCCCCACGGTGAAAGCCGGCAGTGGATCATGGGCTTGGTTAAGGCCCCGTAAGCCGCGTCGTGGCGTCGCCCGTGCGCGTCCGATCGGGTCGTGCGCGTCAGCCAAACCACAAGGCAAGCGCGGCCAGGCCGAGCATCATGCAGGCGATGACCGCCTTGAGCAGCGTGCCGAACAGCAGCCCCACCCACGTCGCCGCGCCCACGTGCGCCGAGCGCAGGACGCTGGTGCCCGACGCAAGCTCGCCCAGCAGCGCCCCGGCAAAGGGTCCAAACAGCAGTCCTGGGATGCCGAAGAACATGCCGATCAGCGTGCCCGCGCCAGCGCCCCACAAGGCGCGTGCGCTGGCGCCCACACGCTTGGCACCCAGCGTGGCGGCAACGAAATCCACGATCACGCCGATTGCCCCGAGCAAGCCGATGCCGAGCAGCCACCACAGGCCAAGGTGCTGGTAGTGATCCACAGCGGCGGCCAGCCAGATGCCGCCAAACAACATCGGGATGCCAGGCAACATCGGCAGCACCACTCCAGCCAGCCCGCCCAGGATCAGGGCGGCGGCAAGCACGTAAAGCGCAATTTCCACGGGCGGCTCCGGTGAGGGGACAGGTGGCGGCTACTGTTCGACGAAAGCGCGCTCGACCACATAATCACCCGGCTCGCGTGTGCGTGGTGAGATGCGGAAGCCGCGCCCGTCCAGCAACGTGCCCAGGTCCGCGAGCATGCCCGGGCTGCCGCAAAGCATGACGCGGTCGGTCCGCGGGTTCAGCGGCGGCATGCCGGTGGCCGCGCACAACTGGCCGTTGACGATGGCATCGGTGATACGCCCACGGTGCTCGTACGGCTCGCGCGTCACCGTGGGGTAATAGATGAACTTGTCGCGCAGCGCGGGGCCGAGGTATTCGTGCCGCGGCAGCTCGTGCCGCAGGAAGTCGGCATAAGCCAGGTCGCTGACGTTGCGTACGCCGTGCGCCAGTACGACCTTGTCGAAGCGCTCCCAGGTTTCCGGATCGCGCACGATGCTCAGGAACGGCGCCAGCCCGGTGCCGGTGCCCAGCAGGTACAGGTGGCGGCCGCCTTTGAGATCGTTGAGCACCAGCGTGCCGGTGGGCTTGCGCGTGACCAGGATCGGGTCGCCGGCCTTGATGTGCTGCAGGCGCGAAGTGAGCGGCCCGTCGGGCACCTTGATGGAGAAAAATTCCAGGTGTTCATCGTACGTGGCGCTGGCGATGGAATAGGCACGCAGCAATGGACGGCCATCCCCTTGCAACCCGACCATCACGAATTGGCCGCTGTCGAAACGGAACCCGGGGTCCCGCGTGGTGCGGAAACTGAACAGGTTGTCGTTCCAGTGCCGCACGTCGATGACGTGCTCGGTCGCCGTTGCCACCATGGGTTGGTCTCGCTGAGCGGATGGATTTGCGCCGAGGGCGCAGCAGCGCCGGACAGGCCGCCGGAGCCGGTCGCGCGTTGGCGCGAAGGCGGCACATGGTACGCGATCGGCCGCGCGGTTGCCGCAAAGCGGCCGCCGCGAACGCCGTCACACAGCCCGACAGACTGGACCGCAGCCCTGTCCGCGGTCTGTGGACGACGCGCGTTGCGCGCTACCATAGGTGACTTGCCACACCCATTTGACGCGCTTGGCGCGTCGTTCGTGGTCGACGTGAACCGGCCTCCGCGACATACAAACCCAAGGACACTACATGCGCAATCTGGAAGCCACCCGCATCGCCATCGTGGGCCTGGGCTACGTCGGCCTGCCGCTGGCGGTGGAATACGGCAAGCATTACCCGACCACCGGCTTTGACATCAACGTCGCGCGCATTGGCGAATTGCGCAAAGGCCACGACCGCACGCTGGAGGTGACCGCCGATGAATTGTCGGAGGCCACGCAACTGCAATTCAGCGCCGATCTGGAAGACCTGCGTGCGTCCAACGTCTACATCGTCACCGTGCCCACGCCGATCGACAGCGCCAAGCGACCCGATCTCACCCCGCTGATCAAGGCCAGCCAGACCCTGGCCAAGGTGCTCAAGCGGGGCGACATCGTGGTGTACGAATCGACCGTGTACCCGGGCTGCACCGAAGAAGTGTGCGTGCCATTGCTGGCGAACGGCTCGGGGCTGAAGTTCAACGAGGACTTCTTCGCCGGCTACAGTCCCGAGCGCATCAACCCCGGCGACAAGCAGCATCGGGTGACCACCATCCTCAAGGTCACGTCCGGCTCCACCCCGGAAGTCGCCGATTTCATCAACCGCCTGTACGGCTCGATCATCACGGCCGGCACGCATCGCGCCAGCTGCATCAAAGTGGCCGAGGCGGCCAAGGTGATCGAGAACACGCAGCGCGATCTCAACATCGCGCTGGTCAATGACCTTGCCATCCTGTTCAACAAGCTGGGCATCGACACGCTTGAAGTGCTGCAGGCGGCCGGCACCAAATGGAACTTCCTGCCGTTCCGGCCAGGCTTGGTCGGTGGCCATTGCATCAGCGTGGATCCGTACTACCTCACGCACAAGGCGCAGGAAGTGGGACATCACCCGGACGTGATCCTGGCCGGCCGGCGCACCAACGACAGCATGGGCCCGTACATCGCCAACGAGGTGATCCGCTTGATGGTGCGCAAGGGCATCAACCCGGTAGGCGCGCGCACGCTGATCCTGGGGCTGGCGTTCAAGGAGAATTGCCCGGACCTGCGCAACACGCGCGTGGTCGACATCGTGCATGCGCTGCGCGGCTACAACGCCCATGTCGACGTACACGATCCGTGGGTGGACGCGGCCGAGGCCGAGCACGAATACGCCATCCCGCTGCTTGCCACGCTGGAAGCGGGCGCCTACGACGCAATCATCATCGCCGTCGGCCATCACCAGTTCGTGGAGATGGGTGTCGAGGGCATCCGCGCGTTGGGCAAGCCGGAGTGCGTGATCTATGACGTGAAATACGTCCTGCCGCGCGACGCGGTGGACGGGAGGTTGTGATGGCAGATCGCGAGGTTGCCCTGCCGGCGGCACTGCAGCAGCGGGTGCGTGCCGAATCCGCGCCATGGCTGGTGACCGGCGCGGCCGGTTTCATCGGCTCCAACCTGGTGGAGACCCTGCTGCGGCTCGGGCAGACCGTGGTCGGCCTGGACAACTTCTCCACCGGCTATCAGCACAATTTGGATGAAGTGGAGCAGCTGGTCGGCGCTCAGGCGTGGTCGCGTTTCCGCTTCATTCGCGGCGACATTCGCAAGCTGGAGGATTGCCAGGCCGCCTGCGCCGGCGTCAAACGCGTGCTGCATCAGGCTGCGCTGGGTTCGGTGCCACGCTCCATCGAGGATCCGCTGGCCACCCATGCGTCCAATTGCACCGGCTTTCTGAACATGCTGATCACTGCCCGCGACAGCGGCGTGGACAGTTTCACCTACGCCGCGTCCAGCTCGACCTACGGCGACGAGCCGACCTTGCCCAAGGTGGAGGACAAGATTGGCCGCGCGTTGTCGCCGTATGCGGCGACCAAGCTGTTCAACGAGATCTATGCCGAGGTGGTCGCGCGCTGCTACGGCTTCAAGGCCATCGGCCTGCGTTACTTCAACGTGTTCGGACGCCGGCAGGATCCGGACGGCGCCTACGCGGCGGTGATCCCGCAGTGGATCGCCAGCATGATCCGCGGCGACGAGGTGTTCATCAACGGCGACGGCGAGACCACGCGCGATTTCTGCTTTGTCGCCAATGCGGTGCAGGCCAACCTGCTGGCCGCGCTGGCCGAAAGCGAGCAGCGCGACCGCGTGTACAACGTGGCGGTGGGTCAGTCCACCAGCCTCAACCAGTTGTTCGCCTCGCTGGTGGCCGAGTTGGCCGCCAACGGCGCGCATTACCCGGGCAAGCCGGCTTACCGGGATTTCCGCGAGGGCGACATACGCCACTCGCTGGCCGACATCACCCGGGCGCAGACGCGGCTGGGCTTTGCGCCCACGCATACCTTGGCTGATGGCTTGCGTGAGGCGATGCCGTGGTACCTGCAGTTCATCGCCCAACGCGGCGCAGGTTGAGCTCCCCGGCAGGCCACGTTTCGGCGACCATGGCACGCATGGATCCGCAGCTTCCCGCTACCGGCAACCAGTGCGACCCGGCTCCCTGGCGCCTGTGCATCGCGCCGATGATGGACTGGACGGACCGGCATTGCCGGTATTTCCATCGGTTGCTGGCACCACATGCGCGCTTGTATACCGAGATGGTCACCAGCGCCGCATTGGTGCGCGGCAAGCAGCTGCGGTTGCTTGAGCACAGCGCGCAGGAGCGGCCGTTGGCCTTGCAGCTCGGCGGCAGCGATCCGGCGGAACTGGCGCAGGCGGCGCGGGCCGGCGCGCTTGCGGGATACGACGAGATCAATCTCAACGTCGGTTGCCCCTCGGACCGGGTGCAGTCGGGGCGCTTTGGCGCGTGCCTGATGCGTGAGCCGGCGCTGGTGGGCGATTGCGTGCGTGCCATGCGCGAGGCGGTCGGCGTGCCGGTCACGGTCAAGTGCCGCATTGGCGTCGACGACCAGGATGCCTACGCCGACCTGCAGCGCTTCACCGAGGTCATGCTTGGCGCCGGCGTCCAGGTGCTGGTCGTGCATGCACGCAAGGCGTGGCTGAAGGGCCTGTCGCCGAAGGAGAACCGCGAGGTGCCGCCGCTGGACTACGAGCGCGTGCACCGCTTGCATCGCGAGTTTCCGGAGCTGGTAGTGGTGATCAACGGTGGCATCCGCACGCTGCAGGACATCCACGCCCAGCTGCGCGAAGTGGACGGGGTGATGCTCGGTCGCGCGGCCTATCACGACCCGTACCTGTTGGCGCAGGTGGAGGCGGAGTTGTATGCCACGCCGTTGCCCAGTCGCGAGGCGGTGCTGCGCAGCATGCGTCCGTATGTCGAAGCCGAGCTTGCGCGCGGCATCGCGCTCAAACACATCACCCGCCACCTGCTGGGCCTGTATCAGGGCGAACCCGGCGCGCGCACGTTCCGCCGCACACTGAGCGAAGGCGCGCACCTGACCGGCGCGGACTGGACGCTGGTCGAGCGGGCACTGGATGCGTGTGGTGCACCAGCGTGACAGGGTCGCGCCGTCCGGTCAGTATTCAGCCAGCCTTGTCCAGACTGCTGCGGTCCAGGGGACGTGTGTCCGGGGTCCGATCCATGAACAAGAAATTCATCCGCGTTCTGTTGGCATCGTTGGCTGGCACGGCGGTTGTGTCTGTCGCGGCGCAGGCCGTGCCGGGGGTGACGCTGGACCAGGCGGTACAGAAAGTGCAGTCCGATACCGGCGGCAAGGTGTTGTCGGCCGAGCCGCGGCACATCGGGCGGCGCTCGGAGTACCGCATCAAGGTGCTGACGCCAGCCGGGCACGTGCGCGTGGTGGTGATTCCCTCCGACGCGAACAAGGCTCCGGCCCAGTCAACCAAGAATCCGCCCGCCAGGCGTGCGGGCAGCAAGGAGAAACGGTGATATGCGCATCCTGTTGGTTGAAGACGAAGCCCCGCTGCGCGAGACGCTGGCAGCGCGCCTGAAGCGTGACGGCTTTGCCGTCGATGCCGCGCAGGATGGCGAGGAGGGCATTTACCTCGGCCGCGAGGTGCCCTTTGATCTGGCCATCATCGACCTGGGCCTGCCCAAGATGTCGGGCATGGACCTGGTCAAGGCCTTGCGCGAAGCCGGGCAGCGCTATCCGATACTCATCCTGACCGCGCGCGGCAGCTGGCAGGACAAGGTCGAGGGCCTGAAGTACGGCGCCGACGACTATCTGGTCAAGCCCTTCCACGTCGAGGAACTGCTGGCGCGCATCAACGCGCTGGTGCGCCGCGCCAGCGGCTGGTCCAAGCCGATCCTGGCCTGCGGCGTGATCAAGCTGGACACCACCGCGCAGACGGTGACGGTCGAGGGCAAGGTGGTGGACCTCACCAGTTACGAATACAAGGTGCTGGAATACCTGATGCTGCACGCCGGCGAGCTGGTGTCCAAGGCCGATCTGACCGAACACATCTACCAGCAGGATTTCGACCGCGACTCCAACGTGCTGGAAGTGTTCATCGGCCGCTTGCGGCGCAAGCTGGACCCCGAAGGGACGCTCAAACCCATCGAGACGGTACGTGGCCGCGGCTACCGATTTGCCATCCCGCGCACCGACACCGACGACGAGTGAGCGTACGCCACGCCGCCCGCTGTCGCTGGCGGCGCGTGCGGCGATTGCCACCGGTTTCGTGCTGGCCGGGTTCCTTGGCCTGGTCGGACTGACGCTGTCGCAGGCGAGCAAGCAGCGCGCCCTCAGCGCCTTGCACGATCGCTTGCAGAATTTCGCGCTGGCCTACATCACCTACACCGACGCCAACCGCTTCGGCAAATTGCTGCCGCCGGACAAGGAGCCGGATCCCAATTTTTCGCGCCCCGGCTCGGGCTTGTACGCGGTGGCGGTCGGGGAGGGTGGCTACCACTGGGAATCCTCCTCGGCGATCGGGCGCGATTTCAGTTTCGTCACGCCGTTGCCGTCGGGGCAAAGCCGCTTTGTCGGCCCGGTCGATACGCGCATGGGCCGGCTTTATTACTACAGCTATGGCGTTGCGCTGGACGTGGAAGGCAAGCCGTCGGTGGGTTTGACGGTGATGGTGGCGCAGACCGAGGACCAGCTCGAGGGCCAGAACGCGGTGTTCCGGCGCACGCTGGGGATCTGGCTGTCCATCCTGGGCATCATGCTGATCGTCCTGCAGTTGCTGCTGTTGCGCTGGAGCCTCACGCCGTTGCGTCGCGTGGCCAGCGACATGAGCCGGGTCGAGCGCGGCGACAGCGCGCACCTGGACAGCCAATATCCGGCCGAACTGATGGGACTGACCGACCGCATCAACGTCTTTATCGACAACGAACGCGAGCAGCGCACGCGCTACCGGCACACCCTGGCCGACCTGGCGCACAGCCTGAAGACGCCGCTGGCGGTGATCCGCTCGCAACTGGAATCGGCGCTGGATGGCGATGTCGCCGAGCCGCGCCGCAGCGTGCTGGAACAGGTGCGGCGCATGGATGACCTGGTGGCCTACCAGCTTTCGCGCGCGGCTACCTCCGGCCGGCAGACCTTCGCCAGCGCGGTGCCGGTGGCCGGCCACGCCGAGGACCTGGTGCGCAGCCTGGAGAAGGTCTACGCGGCCAAGAACCTGCTGTGCGAGTTCGACATCGACGAGGACGCGGTGTTTTACGGCGAGCAGGGCGACCTGCTGGAGCTGATGGGCAACCTGCTGGAAAACGCCTTCAAATGGGCCGATCACCGCGTGCTGCTGGCGGTCAAGTTGCGTCCGGAGGCAGGTCGCCAGCGGTCAGGTTTGTGCCTGAGCGTGGAGGACGATGGCCCCGGCATCGCCGCCGATCAGCTGGAGAAAGTCCTGCAGCGCGGCGTGCGCGGCGACGAGCGCGTGCAGGGCCACGGCATCGGCCTGTCGATCGTGCAGGACATCGTGCACGCCTACCACGGCGAGCTGGTGGTTGACCGCTCGCCGGAGTTTGGCGGCGCGCGCTTCACGGTGACGCTGGCCGCCAGCTGAGCGACGCCTTCGCTGCGCGCGCGTCAGCCGGCCTCGAAGGCGTTGCGCAGCCATGCCGAGCGTACGTTGTCCGCCGGCCCGTCGTAGCTCACCACGTCAAACCGGCACGGCCAGCGCGCGTGCTGGGGATGGCTGGCCAACCAGTGCTGCGCGGCCAGGATCAGGCGCAATTGCTTGGCCGGGGTGACCGACGCGGCGGCATCGCCATGCCCGGCGCTGCGGCGATAGCGCACCTCGACAAACACCAGGGTGTCATCTTGGCGCATCACCAGGTCCAGCTCGCCATGGCGGGTGTGGTAGTTGCGCGCCAACAGGCGCAAACCGGCGCGCATGAGCTCGTCGCAGGCACGCTGCTCGAAGGCGTCGCCGGTGTCGCGCGTCACTGCTCGGTGGCGGTCGGTGACTTGGCCGAAGTGACCGGCGGCACGTACGGGTCGACGATCGGCGGCGGCGCGGCCGATGGCACGTCGTCCATCTGCAACGCGCCGCCCAGCGGGCGTGCCAGGCCGTCGCGGAAGGTGGCCCAGATCAATACGCGGCGGACGCGCCCGAACTGATCGGTGGTGAGTTGGCCGGTGGCGCCGGGCAGGTAGCTGCCGGGATTGGCGCGCAGCCAATCCAGGTAAGGCACAAGGTGCCACGCGTCCATGCCGAAGGCGAACAGTCGCGCGCTGGTGCCGCTGGCGCTGGGCAACCGCGCGGCAAGGTCGGCGTGGCTGGGCAGGCCTGGTTGCGCGTCGAACAGCCACGGCCCGTCGCAGAACTCCACGCCTTCCAGGTCGCGGTTGGCGCTGGCGTCGGCGGTGGCGTCATACACATGCGAGGTGGCGATGACCGGCAAGGTGATGCCTGCGGCACGCAGTTGCGGCACCAGAACGCGCGCCTGCGCCGGACGCATGCTGATGAAGATGCCGGCGTCGCTCGCGGCGTTGGCCAGGTCCAGCCCGGACAGTGCGGTGGCGCCGGTGACGAACAGCGTGTTGCCATCGACCTGTCCGCCCCGCGCGGCCAACTCGGCCTTGAATGCCTTCAGCGCACGCTGCGCAAAGTCGTCGTTGCCGACCACGGTGTAGGCATGGCGCAAGCCACGCTCGATCATGTGGTCGGCGGCCTGCGCGCCTTCGGTCTCCGGCAGCAGGCCGAATTCACTCACGCCACTTGCGGGCAACTGGCGATCATCGGGATGGTTCAAGGCCAGCAGCGGCACGGCGAGCTTGGGCTGGCTGAATACCGCCGACACTTCGCCGCGGGTGAGCGGCCCCACGACCAGCTGCGCACCGTCGTTCACCGCCTGCTGGTAGCCGCTGACCGCACCGGCGGCGGTGCCGTGGCTGTTGTACACCCGCACCGACGGACGTGGCGCGTGATTGCGCCCGGCATCGAGGTAGGCAGCAAAGAAGCCTTCGACGATGGCCGCGCCGGCGTCCGCGTAGGTGCCGTCAGTGGGCAACAGCAGCGCCAGATGCTGCGGCACCTTGTAGCCTTCGCGCACGTTGGCGTCGGCGCCGGGCAACATGGTGCCGACCGGTTGCTGCAACTGTGGCTGAGCGCGTGCCACGGTGATGCCTTGTTGCGTCAGCGCTTCCTCGATCCACGGCAACATGCGGTCGCCCGGGCGCATGGCCGCCGCGCGCTGCTGCAGGTCGGCGCTGCCAACCTTGGCCAGCAAGGCGAGGATCTGCTTCTGGTTCTGCGTGCGGTCAAGGCCACTCAGTTCCTCCTGCATTTCCGCACGCGTGCGCGCCGCGCCCCAGTAGTCGGCGCTGGCGGCCATGGCCCGCGCCCGCAGTTCCAGCAGGCGCGGACGCAGCGTGTCCGGTACCGGCACTTTCGGTTGCGTTGTCAGGCGCAGCGCCGTGGGCAGGTCATGTGCGGCCAAGGCACTTTCGGCGCGCAGCAGGTCCAGGCGCAGCGGCTCGTCGTCAACCAGGTTGCGCCGGTCGATCTGCGCCAGCGTGGCGGTTGCGCGATCGAGTTCACCGGCTTGGCGCCAGGCCTCGGCAGCGAGCAGGCGGTAATGGTCCGCGCGCGTTCCCGCGTCTGCCGCCAGCGCGACATAAGCCTGCGCCGCAGCGTCCAGCTGACCCTGCCGCGCCATGGCGGCGGCATCCTGCGCTGCGGCCGTCTCGGTGGCGCTCGGGCGCGTGTCCACGGGTGCGCAGGCAGCCAGCATCAGTGACAACAGCACGCCGCAGGTGGCTACCCGCGCAAAGCGCATCAGGCGCATGGAAAGCTCTCTTGGTCGGCAAGGACGAACAATGCGCGATCATAGCGGATCGCATCATCGTCCCAAGGTGAACAAGTGCCCATGCCTGATGCCACCGCCGGCTGCCTGTATGTCGTCGCCACGCCCATCGGCCATCGCGACGACTTGTCCGCGCGTGCCATCCAGATCTTGCGCAGCGTCACCGTGATTGCCGCCGAGGACACGCGCCACAGCCGACCGCTGCTGCAGCACCACGGCATCGACACGCCGCTGCTGGCGCTGCACGAATACAACGAGCGCGATGCGGTGGACGGGCTGGTGCGCCGCCTGGGCGAAGGCCAGTCGGTGGCGTTGATATCGGATGCGGGCACGCCGCTCATCAGCGATCCGGGGTTTCGCCTGGTACGCGCCGCGCGCGCGGCCGGCGTGCGTTGCGTGCCGGTGCCGGGCGCCTGCGCGGCCATCGCGGCGCTGTCGGTGGGCGGGTTGCCCAGCGACCGCTTCGTGTTCGAAGGTTTCCTTCCGCCCAAGGCAGCTGCGCGCCGCGTGCGCCTGCAGGAACTGGCTGCCGATCCGCGCACGCTGATCTTCTATGAGTCCTCGCACCGCATCGTTGAGAGCCTGGCTGACATGCGCGATGTGTTTGGTGCCGAGCGGGAGGCGGTGCTGGCACGCGAGCTGACAAAGATGTTCGAAACCGTCATCGGCGAGCCGCTGGTGGATCTGGCCGCGCGCGTGATCGCCGATCCGGACCAGCAGCGTGGCGAGCACGTTGTGCTGGTGGCCGGACGCGGTGTGGACAGTGATGCAAAACTGGTCGAAGGTCAGCGTATCTTCGGCATCCTGCGCGATGAGCTGCCGCCGGCGAAGGCGGCGAAACTGGCGGCCCTGATCAGCGGCGCGCCGCGGCGACTGCTGTACCGTGAATAGGGAATAGGGAATGGGAACGGCCAAAGCGGGGCATCGCCGCTTCCTTGATCCCTATTCCCTATTCCCAGCCAGTACACTGGCCATGGAGTCGGCCGGACAGTCGCGTCGCACGCAAGTGCATCGAGGAAAGTCCGGGCTCCACAGGGCAGAGTGCCAGGTAACTCCTGGGCAGCGTGAGCTGACGGCCAGTGCAACAGAGAGCAGACC
>JBDTIE010000279.1:0-6529 GCA_039936515.1 Rhodanobacter sp.
CCTACTCCGGGGTCGCGCCGGGCAGCCTCGACGGCGCGCAATGGACCAGGATCGTGCACCCGGACGATCTGGCGCGCGCGGGCCCGACCTGGGCGCACGCACGTGAACACGCCAGCAACTACGAAACCGAGTTCCGCCTGCGCCGATACGACGGTCTGTGGCGTTGGCACATCAGCCGCGCAGTGCCCATCCGCAACGACGCCGGCACGGTCGAGCGCTGGATCGGCACCAACACCGACATCCAGGAACAGAAATCCGCCGAGGCCGAACTGGCCGCGCTGGCGGCCACGCTGGAACAGCGCGTGGCCGAGCGCACGCAGGAGTTGCTGCGCACCCGCGACGCGCTGCGCCAGGCGCAGAAGATGGAGTCCATCGGCAACCTCTCCGGCGGCATTGCGCACGACTTCAACAATCTGCTGCAGGTGATCAGTGGCAGCCTGCAGATGCTTGGTGACGACCTGGCCGGCAACGCACGGGCCGAGCGCCACCTGGGCAACGCCATGGCAGGCGTGGACCGCGGCGCAAAGCTGGCCGCGCAACTGCTGGCGTTCGGCCGGCGCCAGCCGCTGGCGCCGCGCATCGTCAACATCGGCCGCTTGATCCATGCCATGGACGAGCTGCTGCGCCGCGCGCTGGGCGAGGGGGTGAGCGTGCGCACCGTGGTTGCCGACGGGTTGTGGAACACGCTGGTGGATACCGGCAACGTGGAGAACGCGCTGCTCAACCTGGCGATCAACGCGCGGGACGCGATGCAGGGCGAAGGCCAGCTGGCCATCGCGGCATCCAACGTCACGGTCGATGCCGCCCAGGCTGCCGTGCGCGGAGACATGACGCCTGGTGACTACGTCCTGCTGGCCGTCGGCGACACCGGTTGCGGCATGAGCGCGAAGGTTGTCGAGCAGGTGTTTGAACCGTTCTTCACCACCAAGCCGCAGGGCCGCGGCACCGGGCTTGGGCTGTCGATGGTGTACGGCTTCGTCAAGCAGACCGGTGGCCATATCCAGATTGAAAGCGTCGTCGATGCCGGCACCACCATCAACATCTACCTGCCACGGGCCAGCGGCGCCGAGACCGCGCCGACGCCGGAGGTCGGTACGCTGGTCACCGGTGGCAATGAAACCATCCTGGTGGCCGAGGACGACGACGTGGTGCGGGAGACCGTCGTCGCCACCCTGCGCGACATGGGTTACCAGGTGCTGCACGCGCGCGACGCGCGCTCGGCACTGGACATCATTGACCGCGGCGCCAGCATCGACCTGCTGTTTACCGACGTGGTGATGCCCGGCGGCATGCGAGGCGCGGAACTGGCGCGTGCGGCTCGAAAGCGCATGCCGGCACTGGCGGTGTTGTTCACCTCCGGCTACGCGCAGGATTCGATCGTCCACGATGGCCGGCTGGATGCCGGGGTGCAACTGCTGAGCAAGCCGTACACGCGCGAGGCGCTGGCTCGCAAGGTGCGCCAGGTGCTGGCACAACGTTCGGCAGCCGTACCGCCGTTGGCCTGAGCATCGTCAGGCAACGTCGACGGCGCTGTGGTTATGCTCGATGCACCCGGTGGTCCGGACACGCGATCAGGCACAGGAGCCACGTCATGCACACCCGTCAACTCGGACAGTCGCCACTGCACATCACGCCGCTGGTGCTCGGTGGCAATGTGTTTGGCTGGAGCGCCGACGAAGCGCGTGCGTTCGCCGTACTGGATGCCTTCGTCGCCGCCGGTGGCAACATGATCGATACCGCCGACAGCTACTCCGCCTGGGTGACGGGCAACCGCGGCGGCGAATCAGAGACCATCATCGGCCGCTGGCTGCGCCACAGCGGCAAGCGCGAGCAGGTGTTGATTGCCACCAAGGTTGGCAAATGGGCTCGCCAGCCGGGGCTGTCGCCGATCAACCTGCAGGAGGCGGTGGAAGGTTCGCTGCGCCGCCTGCAGACCGACCACATCGACCTGTACCAGGCCCACCAGGACGACGCCAGCGTGCTGCTGGCCGATACCCTCGGCGGCTTTGCACGGCTGATCGAGCAAGGCAAGGTGCGTGTGATCGGCGCCTCCAACTACCGCGCCGAACGCTTCGCCGAAGCGCTGAAAGCGTCCGCTACGGACGACCTGCCACGCTATGAATCACTGCAACCGCTGTACAACCTGGCCGATCGCGCGGGGTACGAAAGCACGCTCGAACCGCTGGCGTTGAGCGAAGGCGTCGGCGTGATCTGCTATTACGGCTTGGCCAGCGGCTTCCTCACCGGCAAATACCGCAGCGCCGCGGACCTGGCCAAGAGCCCGGCGCGTGCGCGAACAGTCAGCCGCTACCTCAACGCACGCGGCCTGCACCTGCTGGCCGCGCTCGACCGCATTGCCGGCGATCACGACGCCACCGCCGCCCAGGTCGCGCTGGCCTGGCTCATCGCGCGACCGGGTGTCACCGCACCGATCGCCAGCGCCACCAGCGCCGAGCAACTGCACGAACTCATGGGCGCCACGCGGTTGACGCTGGAGGCCGAAGACATCGCCACGCTGGACAACCTGGACACGCTGTACCCGCCAGCGCAGCACCGCGTCGAGTACCACTGACCGCAGTGGCGAGCAGGGCGGGCACTGCCCGCCATCAACATCCGCCACGCGCCGCATGCCTGACTTTCCGTCGACACGGCGGCGGGCGGTGCACGCCCTGCATCGTGCGCGTCACCGGACACGCCCAGGCATTGTCCAGCGGAGGGGCGTCGCGCTGAAAGCGCTCACGGCGCCGGCGGGTCGACCTGGTAGCCCTCGGCCTTGAGCGCGGCGAGATAGCCGTCCGCTTGCAGCAGTTCGTCCATTGGCAGCACGGCGAAGGTTTGCGTGTTGTTGGCCAGCGCCGCACGCGCGGCGGCGAGCCAGGTGGCGCGCAGACGTTGCATGACGTCGCCCAGACCGAGCTTCTGCGCAAAGCCGGCGTTGGTCAGCGCCGCCACGCAGGCAGCGCGGCGGTCGCTGTCGGGCAGGCTGCGCAGCGCGTCCAGGTCGCCGGTGGCCCAGGCGTTGGCTCGCGTGGTCATCGCCGGCATGTCCTGCTCGATGGCATCGAGCGTGCGCGCCAGGCAAGTGATGTCATTGGGTGCTGATTGACGAAACGCGGCGATGGCCGCGCGCGGGTCGGCAATGCTGACGGTGTACTCCACCGGCGTCGTCTTCACCCCATGCTGCTTTGCCAACGCGTCAATGCGGTCGCTGATGCCGCCACCGCGGCTCAACTGATGCGCGCCCAGCGCCTTCTTGTACAACTCCTGCGCGGCAAACAGCGGACGCCAGCGCTCGACCTTGTGTGCATCGGGCATGTACTGCTGCGTCAGCTTCTGCCAGCGCGCGTACAGCGACGGCGGCAGCACCTGCTGCAGGGTGCGCCCGTCCTCGTTCTTGCGCGCGCCATAGACCGATGGCAGCAGCATGAGCTTGCCCAGCCAGCCGACCTTGGCCGTCATCTTGATCGATGGCGCCTGCAGGATCTGCTGCGACTGACCGATCACTTCCTCCACTTCGCGCGAGCGCCAATCCATGGTGCGCGGCAGCGGCGACAGCGTGCCGAGGATCCACAGCACGTGGTCGCCACGCGACACCATCCACAACCCCGGTCCCGGCTGCACGCCACTGACCACCACCGGCGCCAGGTCGGACACGTTGTCTGGCGTCGGCACCGGCGGCGCGCTGGCGCTGGTGGATTGGGCAAAGGCCGGGGATGCAACGCATAACGTTGCCAGCAGGAACAGGCGCCGCAGGAACATGCTCTCTTCCTCGAAGTGAGGCGACATTGTCATCGCGCGATGCTGACTGGCGCCCATGCCGCGAACGCCAGGCGCAACGCGCCGGCTCCGGACATGCCAGCAGCGGGGTTCGGCCCCGCTGCGCGCACGCTGCACACCCGACGTCGCCGCACGCATTTGCCATCCTGCCAGTGTGCGGGTCACGAGGCGACGCGATGCCAATGCAGCGCGCGACGCCTGTCAGTCCGCAAGCTGGGCCAGGTCGGCGTTGAACGTGGCGCTTGGACGCATGGCCGCAGTGACCTTGGCCAGGTCCGGGTGGTAGTAGCCGGCGATATCCACGCTCTTGCCCTGCACGCTGTTGAGCTCCTCCACGATGCTTGCCTGGTGCGCGGTGAGCGCGGCGGCCAGTGGCGCGAAGCGAGCCTTCAACGCGGCATCGAGGTCCTGTGCGGCCAGTGCCTGCGCCCAGTACAGCGCGAGGTAAAAGTGGCTGCCGCGATTGTCCAGTTCGCCGGTCTTGCGCGAGGGGGATTTGTTGGTGTCCAGGAACTTGCCGTTGGCCTGGTCCAGGGTCTTGGCCAGCACGTCCAGCTGCGGATTGGCGTCGCGCCCGGCGAGGTATTCAAGCGAAGCGCCCAGCGCCAGGAACTCGCCCAGCGAATCCCAGCGCAAGTGGTTTTCGTCGATGAATTGCTGCACATGCTTGGGCGCCGAACCGCCGGCCCCGGTCTCGAACAACCCACCGCCAGCCATCAGCGGCACGATGGACAACATCTTGGCGCTGGTGCCCAGCTCCATGATCGGAAACAGGTCGGTGAGGTAATCGCGCAGCACGGTGCCGGTGACCGAAATCGTGTCCAGCCCCTGGCGGATGCGCTGCAGCGAAAACTTCGTGGCCGCCACCGGATCCATGATGCGGATGTCCAGCCCCGACAGGTCGTGATCCTTCAGGTAGCGCTCGACCTTGCGCAGCACCTGCGCGTCGTGCGCGCGCTGCGGATCGAGCCAGAACACCGCCGGCGTGTGCCGCGCACGGCTGACGGCGAGCTTGACCCAGTCGCGGACCGGCGCGTCCTTGGTCTGGCACATGCGCCAGATGTCGCCCTCTTCCACGTCGTGCTGCAGCAGGACGTTGCCGTCCTCGTCAATGACCTTGACCACGCCGTTGGCGCTGATCTGGAAAGTCTTGTCGTGCGAGCCGTACTCCTCCGCCGAGCGAGCCATCAATCCGACGTTCGGCACGCTGCCCATGGTCGCCGGGTCGAACGCGCCGTGGGTCTTGCAGTCGTCGATCGTGGCCTGGTACACGCCGGCGTAGCTGCGGTCCGGAATCACCGCCTTGATGTCCTGCAGCGCGCCGCTGGCATCCCACATCTTGCCCGAGTCGCGGATCATCGCCGGCATGGAGGCGTCGATGATGACGTCGCTGGGCACGTGCAGGTTGGTGATGCCCTTGTCCGAATTGACCATCGCCAGCCCGGGCCGCTGCGCGTACTGCGCGTCGATGTCGGCCTTGATCGCGGCCTGTTGCGCGGCCGGCAGGCTGCCGATGCGCGCGTACAGGTCGCCGATGCCGTTGTTGGGATTGAAGCCGACCGACTTCAGCTCCTGCGCATGCGTGGCCAGCGCGTCCTTGTAGAACTCGCCTACCGCCACGCCAAACATGATCGGGTCGGAGACTTTCATCATGGTGGCTTTGAGGTGCAGCGAGAACAGCACGTCACGCTGCCGGGCGTCGGCGATCTGCGCGTCGATGAACTGGGACAGCGCACGCCGGCTCATCACCGCCGCGTCGATGATCTCGCCCTCCAGCAGCGCGATCTTGTCCTTGAGCACGCGGTGGCTGCCGTCGGCGCCAAACCACTCGATGCGCACGCTGCACGGTTTGTCCACCACCACCGATTCCTCGGTCGCGTAGAAATCACCGTGGTCCATGCTCGACACGTGGGTGCGCGAAGCCGCACTCCACGCACCCATGCGGTGCGGGTGCGCACGCGCGTAGCGCTTGACCGACAACGGCGCACGGCGGTCGGAGTTGCCTTGGCGCAATACGGGGTTGACCGCGCTGCCCTTGACACGGTCGTAGCGCGCCTTGATGTCCTTGTCCGCGTCGTTGACCGGCGCGTCCGGGTAATCCGGCAACGCGTAACCCTGGCCCTGAAGCTCGGCGATCGCCGCCTTCAGTTGCGGCATCGAGGCGCTGATGTTGGGCAGCTTGATGATGCTGGCATCCGCTTGGGTGGCCATGGCGCCGAGCTCGGCCAGGTCGTCACTCTTGCGCTGCTGTGCGCCCAGGCATTCGGGAAACAGCGCCAGCAGGCGCGCGGACAGCGAGATGTCGCGCGTCTGCACCACGATGCCCGCCGTGCGCGCGAACGCGGTGACGATGGGTAGCAGCGACTGCGTGGCCAGGAAGGGGGCTTCATCGGTCAGCGTGTAAATGATCTTGGGCGTGGTGGACATGATCAGGCGAAGCCTCTCTGCGACGATGGGCGAAAGATGCCGCGGTACGCGGCGGCCGCGATGTTTGGCCGTCCAGACGACGGGACGGCCAGCGCGCAGCTGCCCATTGTCGTGTTTTCAGCCCACGGGCGAAAGCCGCGCACCTGGGGCGGGGTCGAAGCGGGTGGCGCCGGGACGAGGTCCGCAAACGCAAATCCCCGTGGCAACGCAGGCGCTGCCACGGGGATCGGAGCGATTCTACCGGCCGGGCGCGCGCCCATTGGCGCGCCACGGCAAGGCGCTTATTTCACCGTGAAGTCCTTGCTCGCGACCTGCGAGCCGTTCA
>JBDTIE010000280.1:0-27313 GCA_039936515.1 Rhodanobacter sp.
TCCTCGGCACGGCCTCAGGACGCCGCGGCAACCGTGGCATCGGCAAGAAACGCCTGCACGTCCGCCAGCTCGCGCGTGCGCAACATGGGCGGCAGGCTGGCCAGGAACAGCTTGCCGTAGCCCTTGCCGGTGAGACGCGGGTCGCACAGCACCAGCACGCCGCGATCGTGCACGTCCCGGATCAGGCGGCCAGCACCCTGCTTGAGCGCGATCACCGCGCTGGGGACTTGCCAGGCCATGAATGCGTTGCTGCCGGCGCGCTCCAGTGCCGCCAGGCGGGCCATCAACACCGGATCGTCCGGCGCGGCAAACGGCAACTTGTCGATGACCACGACGCTGAGCGCCTCGCCGACCACATCCACGCCTTCCCAGAAACTTGCCGCACCAAGCAGCACGCCGTGGCCGCTGGCGCGGAAGTCTTCCAGCAGGCGCGGTCGCGGCGCACTGCCTTGCACGAACAGCGGCCATGGCAACCGCTCGCGCAGGATTTCGCTGGCGGTGCGCAACGCCCGATGCGAGGTGAACAGCAAGAACGCGCGTCCGGCCGAGGCCTCCAGCACCGGCAACACGGCATCGATCACGGCCGCGGTGTAGTCGCGCGCATTCGGATCAGGCAGGCCTGGCGGCAGGTAGCACAGCGCCTGGCGCGCGTAGTCGAAGGGGCTTTCCAACGCCAGCGTGCGGGGTTCGTGCAGTCCCAGTTGACGCACGAAATGCTCGAAGCTGCCGCCGACGGACAAGGTGGCCGAAGTGTGTATCCACGCAGCCTGCGTGCGCTCGCGCAGCGCGCGCATGGGCTCGGCCAGATCCAGCGGCGTGACGAACAACGCAAAGCCGCGCGGAAAATGTTCGTACCAACGCACGTCGCGCGGCAGGTCGGCGATATCGTGGCGGACAGCGCCCGCCGCGGCGATGCGTTCCAGGCGCGCACAAAGCAGGACGGCGCGCTCGTGCAGGTTGGCCAGCCCGCGCGAGCGGCTGGCCTGGGAGGCCAGCAGTTCGGCCAACACCTGCAGCAACTCGGTCACTTCCGCCAGCGCAATGACAGCTGGCTGGCGTGCCAGCAGCGCCTGCATGGCGCCGCGCGCGGGCAGACCGTCCAGCGCCAGACGCATGCGCCGCACGGCATCCTGCAGCGCCTGCACCGGCTCCAGCAGCAAGCCGATAGCGCCGGTAATGCCATCGCATTCGGTCAGCACGTCGCGCGCCAGGTCAGTCAGCTGGCGCGCGCTCACGCTCTGCGAGAAAAATTGCCCGGCCAGTTCCGGAATCTGGTGCGCCTCGTCCAGGATGAAGGCGGCTGCCTGCGGCAAGAGGTCGCCAAAGCCGTCGCGCTTGAGCGCCATGTCGGCAAACAGCAGATGGTGGTTGACCACCACCACGTCCGCCTCCTGCGCCTTGCGCCGCGCGTTGAACACGTGGCAATCGTCGAAGAACGGGCACTCCGCGCCAAGGCAGTTCTCCGCGGTGGACGTCACCCGCGGCCACATGGGGGATTCTTCGGGCACCTCGGCCAGCTCCACCCGGTCTCCATGGCGCGTGCGCGCCGACCACGCGCGGATGGCTGCCAGCTGTGACGCCTGCACCGCATCCAGTGCCGCGCCCTCGCGCACGGTCTGCTCCAGGCGATACAGGCACAGGTAGTTGGCGCGGCCCTTGAGCAGCGCGATCCGCGCGCGTGAGCCAAGCACCGAACGCACGCGCGGCAGGTCACGGAAATACAACTGGTCCTGCAGCGTCTTGGTGCCGGTGGAGATGATCACCTGCTCGCCGCACAGCAGCGCCGGCACGAGGTAGGCAAAGGTCTTGCCGGTGCCGGTGCCAGCCTCGGCCACCAGTGTCTGCCGCTGCGCGATGGCCTCTTGCACGGCACGCGCCATGACCTGCTGCACCTGACGCGGCGCAAAGCCCGGAACCTCGCGCGCGAAGGGCCCATCAGCGCCGAGCAAGTCGCCGATGTCCTCGGGCGCACGATCATCCAGATCAATCATCGGCCAAGTATGGCCGAGCGCACCGGCGGCGCAAAACCCCGCCGACCTGCTGCCGGGGCGTTCCGCCACGCGCGGAACCTCCCGCGGTGCACCGGCATCTACCTGCAGACGGCCGCGCGCCGTCGATGAAGGGGAGAATCAAAGTGAGACTACTGGCACCGGGGCAGGCGCCCGCACTGAACCTGCTCGATATCCACGGCCGGCCCATCGTGCTGGGCGCGAGCGGTCGACGCACACTGCTGTCGTTTTTTCGCGACGCCGCGTGCCCGTTCTGCAATTTCCGCATCTACGAGCTGACCAGTCATCACGCGGCGCTGTCGGCGCTGGGTTTGGACATCATCGCCGTGTTCAGCGCCAGCCAGGACGAGGTGCTGCGCTTTGCCGGACATCGGCCACGGCCGTTCGTCCTCGCCGCTGACCCGACCTCCGCCGCGCACGAGGCCTACGGCATCGAACGCTCGTTCTGGCGCAAGTTGAAGGCCATCGTGACGCGCATGCCCACGCTGCTCAAGGGGCTGCGCCTGGTCGGTCTGTCCGGACTGAAAACCGGCAACCTGCTGCCGGCCGATTTCCTCATCGACGAGCACGGCCGCATCGTTGAAACCTGGTACGGCAGTGATGCAGGCGACCGCATCCCGATCGAGCGGATCGAGTTGTTCCTGGCGCGCGGGTTGCTGCAGCGCGCGGCGTGATGGTGCTGCGTTGACCGCCGCGTTGGGATTGCGGCGCACGTTCGCTCACGCGGCCACGATGGTCTTTTCACGTTGCCGAGATGCCCGGCCACCTACAACTGTGCTTGCCGCAATAGCGCGGCCAGGAGCTGACGATGGGCAATCGAACCGAAGGCACAAAGCACGAAGTCAAGGGCGCAGTGAAGGACGTGGTCGGCAAGGTCACTGGCAACAAAACGCGCGAGGTCGCGGGCAAGGTCGAGAAAAACGTGGGCAAGGTCCAGCGCGAAGTCGGCAAGGCCCAGGATGAGGCACGCAAAAGCTGATCGACCCAAACAAGCTCGCCCCATGACCGCCGCGCCACTGCTTCGTGGTGCGGCGGTGTCGTCTGCGCTGCGCCGGTGGCGGCGCGATCAGTAACGCGGGATGCCGGCCTTGTGGCACTGCTGCACCCATTTGCGTGCGGTATCGGCGCCTGACTGGTCGCGTGCCTGAAGGCGCATTTCCACGATGGTCTGCCAATTGCGCGCGCACAGCGGCCCGAGTTTTGGGCCAAGCGACCACGACTGGTGCGCATATTTTTCCGCCGCGGAAAAATCCTTCTGGCGCACGGCAATCTCGGCGCGATCCTGCAGCAGGTCAGGCGATTCGGGGCTGAGCTTGAGCGCGTCATCCAGGGCCGTGGCGGCCTGGGCATAGTGCCCGGCACGCTCTTGGCGCGCGGCGGTGTCATGCAATGCAGTGATGCCTGGATCGCGCAGGGCGTTCACCGCAATGATGGATGTTTCTCGATCCCCGGCGGCGCGAATGGCGGCAACCAGGTCATAGCCTGGTACCGCTACCGCAGAGGGCGCGGCCGGCTGTGGGGCGGGGGCAAGCAAGCTGCATCCGGCAATGAAACCTGCGGCCAGGCTGCACGACAGCGCGCCACGGAGGGCGATGACAGAGAACACTTCGATTAATCCTGGAGGGGAACGCCGTCCGATGTGGGCGGCGCACTTTGGGCCGGCGCCAGCTGGCCGTCAAGCCCGGGCACGCCCTGCACGTCCTGCAAGAAGCAGCTATCCGTATCGACCGGGAGCGTGCCCGCCACCACCGGCACCTGGCGCGCGCCCTGGCACTGCGGATCGATGCGCTTGCCGCTGGCCGGGTTGATCCACGCCATTTCCAGGCCATCACCGGGTGAGGCCGGCAACGGCCGGGTGGGCAGCTTGGCAAACAACTCGCGCCATGCGCGCAAGCCGCCGGTGGCACCAAACAGGCCGGTGGACTTGTTGTCGTCACGCCCCATCCAGAACACCGCCAGGTGTTCACCGGTGTAGCCGTCAAACCAGCTGTCGCGCGTGTCGTTGCTGGTGCCGGTCTTGCCTGCGGCGTGCAGCCAGGCCAGGCCGGAGTTGCCGACAACGCTGGCGGTGCCATACAGCGTGACCTGCTGCAATGCCCAGGTGGTCAGGCGCACCGCAGTCTGGTATTCGCCGCGCCCGGGCTGCACCTGGTAGCGTTTGATGGTGCGCCCGCGGCCATCCACAACGCCGCGCACCGCCACCAACGGCAGGGCGTGGCCGTCGGCGGCAAGGTATTGGTACAACTGCGCCACCTGTAGCGGCGACACGTCGATGGCGCCCAGCAGCAGTGACGGACCAGGGTTGATGTCCTTGAGCCCGAACGACTCCAGGAACGCGCGGATGCGCGGCAAGCCCACGGCCAGCCCCAGGTGGATGCTGGCCAGGTTCCACGAACGCGCCAGTGCATCGACCATCGGCACCTGGCCGTGACTGACGCCATCATCGTTTTGCGGCCGCCACTGGCTGCCGTCGCCCTGGCGCAGGCTGACCGGACTGTCGTCGAGCAGGCTGAGCAGGTTCCAGCGCTCGGGCTGGGTCAGCGCCACCAGGTAAACGAACGGCTTGATCGTCGAGCCCATGGGCCGGCGCGCATCCAGTGCGCGGTTGAAACCCTGGTCGCCCGGCAGTTTGCTGCCGACCACGGCCAGCACGCTGCCGGTATGCGCCTGCGTCACCACCGCCGCCGCCTGCACCGGATCGCCACGCTTGCCCAGGCTCTTGAGCGCGCTGCTGATGGCCTGTTCGGCATACAGCTGCGCGGCCGGGTCCAGCGTGGTGAAAACCGACAGGTCGCCGGAGCGCAGCGACTGCTCGTCGAAGTCGGCCGTGATTTGCGTGCGCACCAGCTGCACGAAGGCCGGGAATCGGTTATGCGGCAACTGGCCATTGCTGACAATATCCAGCGGCGCGGCCTGCGCGGCATTGAGCTGGCCGGCGGTGAGCAGGCCGGTATTGGCAAACTCCTGCAGCACCAGGTTGCGCCGCGCCAGCGCCCGCGCTGGCGAACGCCGCGGGTCGTAATAACTCGGCCCCTTGACCATGCCAACCAGCAGCGCGATCTCCTGCGGGCGCAGGTCTTCCAGGCGACGGCCGAAGTAGAACTCGGAAGCCGCTGCAAAACCATGTACCGCCTGCGCACCCTGCTGGCCGAGGAACACGTCGTTGACGTACGCCTCCAGGATGCGACCCTTGCTGTAGTGGGCCTCCAGCAGAAGCGACATCAGCGCCTCGTTGACCTTGCGCGTGAAGTTCTGGTCGCGGGTCAGGAACAGGTTGCGTACCAGTTGCTGGGTCAGCGTGGAGCCGCCCTGCACCGTGTGTCCGGCGCGCAGGTTGGCAAAGGCAGCGCGGGCGATGGCGCCAAAGTCCAAACCGATGTGATGCTTGAAGTCGCGATCCTCCACCGCCTGCAATCCGGACAGAAGCAGCGGCGGCACGTCGGCGATGTGCACGAAGCGGCGCTCTTCCTGGTCGGCGCCATACAGCGTGGCGATGCGCGCGGGGTCCAGGTGCGCCAAGGCCACGGTCTGGCCGCCGGCCATGTCGCGCACCTGTTGCACGATGCCACTGCCCAGCGTCACCTGCAGTCGTTTGGGCAACTCGCCACCATCGGGGCCGGCATAGCCACGCGAGGCGATCGTGTAGCGCGTGCCCTGGCGCGTCCAGCTGCCCGGGACCTTGCCGTGACCATCGCGGCTGTAGCCGGCAAAAGTCAGTTCCAGTTCCAGCGCCGCCGGACTCATCGGCGTACCCGCCGCCAGCGGCAACGGCCGCGCGTAGACCCGCGTCGGCACCGAGAACACCAGATCATTGAAACGATCCTGCACGCGGCTGTTCAACACCAGCGTGTACGGCAGGACAAACCCGAAGAACAGCCCGAGGGCAATCCATGCAGGAATGCGCAGCCACGGCCAGCAGGCGCGGGCCATGGAACGGATACGGACAAAACCAGCCAACGTCGGGAAATCCGGCAGACAGACCGACAGATGATAGGACCTGCAACCCGGCGCGGGGATGAACGCGCGGACTCAGTGCGATCGCAGGATCCGGTATTCGGGGAAGCCTCGCCGGCGGAGCACCTGCGTCAGACAAACCCGTTGTCGCGGCTTTACGCTGCCGGACGCTGCCACATGGCCGCTTCGGGCAGAAACGCCCGCGGGCGCACACCAAGCAAGCGTTCGACCTCGGTATTGTCGGCGATCAGGTCCGCATCCAGGCGACTGAGGGGGCCGCGCAGGCGTGGCACGGCGCGGGCGCAACCCAGCAACCAGGACGGCAGCGGCACGGGGATGCTGGCCGCCGGCAAGCTGCCGCGGACGCGGGCGAACATCGCTGCCGCCGGCAGGCGTTCGCCGCCACCGATCGGCAGCACGCAGCCGGCGCTGGCCGGGCATTCGAGCGCGGCGAGCACCGCCTGGGCCAGATCGTCAGCGTGGATCGGCTGACGCAGGCCGCGACCGGCAGGCAGCGGGAACAGGCGCGTGCGCAACGCGCGGCGCGCAATCGGCGTCAGGCTTTTGTCCAAACCCGCACCGTAGACCAGGGTCGGACGCAGCACGGTCCAGGCACAACCGCGTGCTGCGCAGGCGCGGCTCAGCGCGGACTCGCCGTCGCGCAGCTGCTGCGCCAGTGCGCGTTCGGCCGGTACGACGGAATCGCGCTTGCTGTGCGCACTCATCGAACTGGTGGCAATCACGCGCGGGGCACCGGCAATGTTGGTCTGCGCCAGCCAATCGGCAAAAGCCTGCAGCGGTCCGAAACTGATCAGCGCAGACAACATCGGCAGTGTCGGCATGGCGTCGGGCAGTGCACCGCGCAGCCAGGTGACGCCTGTCTGCGGCGCGTGCGCCTGACGGCTCAACGCCAGGACGGTTTCGCCGCCTTGCACCAGGCGCGGCAACAGGAAATGGCCGATCTGGCTGCTGGCTCCACAAACCAGGATGGCCATGCGCGGCTCAGGACCCGGCCAGACGTGCGCTGAGGTTGGCCAGCCGCGGATCACTGGGCGCGAGTTTGCGCGCCCGATCCAGCGACTGTGCCGCGCCGGAACGGTCGCCCTGCCCCAACTGCTGGTCGGCCCGATCCAGCCAGGCGTCGGTCAGACGCGCGACCATACCGGTACGGCGCGCATCACCGGGCGAAAGCTCGGCATAGTTGGCCAAGGCCCCGTTGGCCTGGCGAAGATCGCCGTTGCGCAGCGCACGCTGAAACTGGCGCGCGACCTCGTCCGGCAGCGCACGCATGCCCTGCAGCGCCGCGGCGTTGTCGCCATCGATGGCGAGCGCGTTGCGGTACAGGTCGAACGCGCTGTCACCCGGCGGCATGGTGATGTCGCCGCGCGTGGCGGCATCGCGCGCGCGCTGGACCATGCGTGCGACCTTGGCGCTGTCGGCCGGCGACAACGCCGGGGCGACACCCGCCTCGACACTGCCACCATCGCTTGGCTGCGCGGCCGGTTGCGCGGACTTCGCCAGGTGCGCGCGGGCGGCGGCAAGGTCCGCCGAGCGCGGCGCCAGCAGCGCGGCCTGTTCCAGCAGTTGCGTGGCCTGCGTCGCGTCGCCGGCATCGGTGGCGGCGTTGGCCTGCACCGTCAGCGCCTGCGCGATCTTGCCAAGGCCATCGCGGGCGGCGGCGTTGTCCGGGTCCAGCATCAGTGCCGCCTTGAAATGCGCCAGCGCGGTGTTTTTGCCGGTGCCGGTCATGCGCCCGGCGCGCAGCGCAGCCTGGCCCTGACGCAGTTCGTCGTCGATCGCGTGCTGGTCAACCACGGCCTCGGCGGCACGAACCGGCGGCGGTGGCGGTGGTACCACGGCAGCGGATGGCGGCGGGGTGGCGGCCGGCGCCGGAGGGTTGGCTGCGGCGGTGGTCAATTGCGACTGCGCAGCGCGCAGCGCCGGCAGCGCGCCATTGTCCGGCTGCAGCGCGGCAAGCTGGTCGATGCGGGCGCCGGCGGTGTCGGCGTCGCGCGCCGCCAATGCCTGATGCGCTTGCGCGGCGTACGCCGCGGCCACCTGGTCCAGGCCATGCGCAGCCACGGCACTGCCCGGGTCGGCACGCGCGATGCGCTGATACAACGCCGCGGCACCGTGCTCGCCCTCCAGCCGTCCGGCAGCGAGTGCGCGCTGCGCCTGATCCACCAGGTCCGGGGTAGCTGGCGCCGGCGCGCGGGCGGCGTTGATGGCGCGGTCCAGCTGATCGACATCGCTACCGCCGCCGAGCAGCTCACGCGCCACCGCGGCCTGCGCCACGGCCTCATCCATACGCCCGGCCTGCAGCGCTGCGTCAGCCTGCGCCAGCAAGGCGCGACCAACGCGCTGCAAGCCTTCTCGCGCGGCGTCGCTGTCCGGCTGCATCGCCAGCGCGGACTGGTACAGTTCGCGCGCACTGTCGCCGTCATGGCCGTCCAGACGTCCATCCTGCAGTGCCTGGTTGGCACGGCCGAGCACGTCGTTCAACTCGGTGCGCGGCACCATGTTGCGTACCCGATCGACATTGAACCAGACCGCAGCGATGGCAATGCCAAGCAGCGCCAACAGCAACCACATCCAGCCACGTTTGCGACGTCGTGGCTCGGCCGATGCGCCCACACGCGCGGGGCGGTCGCCGGCGCGCATCGGCGGCAACGGCCGGTCCCGCGACGCGGGCGCATCCAGGTTGTCCAGGTCGCCAAGGGTGGGCTCGGTGCGACCGCGGGCATCCGCTTCGGGGTCTCGACGTTCGCTCATGTTCCGCCGGCAAAAAGGTAATGCGGCAGCTTAGCATCGGCATGCGGGCGCGCTTCGGCGCTGCCGCACACGTGTTCAGCTTGTGCCTCGGATGAAATTGCACATGCACGTAGAGCGGGCACCCCCGCCAGCTTACGCGATCAACATCCGACGGACGCCGCGCAGTGCCCGCCCTGCGAGAGGCGAGTAACCGGCTCAGGCGGTGTCGTCGCGCGACTGGCGCACCACGATCGCGGTGGCGGTGAGATCGGCGGTGACGTTGCCGAGCGTGGCGAAGGCGTCGGGGATGGTGTCCACCGCCAGCATCAGGCCCAGCGGGCTGACCGGCACGCCCATGGCCTGGGCCACCGGCAGGTTGGTGGCGATGAAGGTGACCTGGCCGGGCAGGCCAACCGAGCCCAGGCTGATGATGACGGCCAGCAGCGCACCGGCGATCAGCTGTGCGGCGCCCAGCTCAATGCCGAAGGCCCAGGCGATGAATGCCGCAGAGGTGACGTATTGCACCGGGCTGGTCAGGCGGAACAGGGTCACCGCCATCGGCAACACCAACGCACTGACCTGCTGCGGATAGTTCAACCGTCGATCGGCGCTTTCCAGCATGGCCGGCAGCGAGGCCAGCGACGACTGCGTGCTGATCGCCACCACTTGCGCGGGGACCAATGCCGCGGCAAAGCGGCGGATGTTCTCGCCACCGAAGACCACCGCCACCGGCAACATCATTACCGTCACGGCCAGGTACAACACGCATTCCACCAGCACGTACACCCCAAGCGCGCTGAGCATGCCCAGCCCGGAGCGGGCGCATACCGCCAGGATCAGCGCAAACACGCCCAGCGGCGCGGCCCACAACACCCAACGCACGATCACGATCATCGCATCGGCGATACCCTGAAAAAACTCCAGCAACAAGGCGCGCCGGGCCGGCGCAACGCGCGTCAACGCAAAGCCCAGGAACAATGCGAATACCACCAGTGGCAGCATCGCGCTTTGCGCCGCGGCCATGATGGCATTGCTCGGCACGATGGCCGTGAGCGCGTCGGACCAATGCAATGGCGCGCCCTGCGCCAACGTCGTGGCGCTGCCCAGCGCCGTGCGCAGCGCGCCATTGTGCGGAAACCAGGAGAACAGCAGTGGCGCCGCCAGCGCGGCAAACAACGCGCCGGCGGTGAGCACGACGATGAACACCACGATCGCACGCCGCGCGATGCGCCCCGAGGCGGCCGCGTCGGTGGCCGTGTTGACGCCCACCACCACCAGCGCCAATACCAGCGGCACCACGGTCATCTGCAATGCGTTCAACCACAGCGTGCCGATCGGCTGCACCACACCGGCGACCTGCAGCGCCAGCGGCGCATCCCACGCCGCCAGCAGCAGGCCAACCGCCGCGCCGGCGCCAAGGCCAAGCAACACGCGGGTGGTGGCGCTCATCGCTGCGCATCCGCAACCACGGCCGGCAAGTGCCAGGCGCCCTGCAGCCGCCGGTACTCATCGCGCGGCAGCAGCACGAAGATCGGCCTGGCATGCGGCCGCAGCCACGCCAGCAAGGTTTCCATCGCCGCCGGCGCCATCGCCGTGCAACCGCTGGTCGGCGTCGTCGGCGACGCCCACAGGTGGGCGAAGATGCAACTGCCGCCCTGCGCGGTGGCGGCGACGTTGTGTTCGATCACGAAGCCGAGGCGATAGCGCTGGTCGCCATCGACATGCAGGTCGCGGCGCATCGGCTCGGTGGAGCCCTTGACTGCGGCTGCACCTACGACGTTGGCGTCGACGATCTGGTTGTAGTGCGCCGCGCCGCTGACGTCGACACACCAATCGCTGGCGGTCAACGCGCGATACGCCAGGGCCGTGGTCGCATGCGTCGCATAGCCGAACGCAGGGCCGATACGGAACACGCCCGCCGGGCTGCGATTGTCGCCCTCGTGCTTGCGCGGTCCGTCGGCTTGTTGGCCGTGGAGGCCAGTGCCCCACGCGGCGCCGGCCTTGCCAATGGTCACCGGCACGCCGGCGTTCACCACCCGCCAGTGCGGACCTTTGCGTTCGAACGTACGCAAGGTGCCGTGGTCAACATCCCAGCCGTCAGTGGTGACCAGCACGAGCTGGCGGGCATCGCGCCAGGGCGTAGTCGTCGTGTCGGCATGCGCGGCACCCAGCGTGACAGCGAGCGCCAGCACGGCAAGGACGGGGCGGCGAACGATCATGGACTTTCCATCTGGCAGATCATTGTCGGTATAACCAGCACAGTTCTAACGTACAAGGAGCCCGCTTGTGGGCGATGCTCTTGGGCAGCGAACGGGGAACAAAATCAAACAGCATCGTCCGCAAGCGAGCTCCTGCGGGAACGACAACGCGCAATCCGATCAAGGCTCAAGCATCAGCTGGATGCGGTCAAGGTTGGCCAGCAACTGCGCGCGGCGATCGTCGTCACCTTCGCACAGCAACACGAACAGGCCATCCAGCAGATGTTGCAGTGCCGACTGGTACAGCAGTGGCTGGATGTACGGCTGTTCGTCGTGGGCCGAGACCACCAGCGCCAGATCGGCCAACGTGCGCAGCGGGTTGGCGGTGTGGCGGGTGATGGTGATCACGCGGCCCTGACGCTCGCGGAAATAGCGGGCGATCTTGCACAACGCCGGATGGTTGCCGTGTTCGGAAAACGCCAGCAGGACGTCGCCGGCGCCGGCTGCGGAGACATTGGCGGTCATGCGCGCGGTGTCGAAGTTGTGCACGGTGAGGATGCCCAGCAGCGACAACTTCAGCGCAAAGCCACGGGCGTAAATGTCGTCCTCGCCCAGGCCGATGATGAAAACCTTGCCGGCCTTGCCAGCCTGGCCGATGGCGCCGGCGACAGCGCGGATCGTGCGCTCGGCGTTGATCAGGCGCGTGGCCTCCTCGGCCTCGGACTTGCGCCGCCACAGGTTGTCGGCGGCCGACACATTGCCGTGGCTGGCGCCTGTGGCGGCGACCTGCGGGGTGTCACCATTGTCGGCACGCGCGATCGCCTCGCCCACGGAATACTTGAGGTCCGGGTAGCCCTTGAAGCCCAGCTTCTGCGTGAACTTGACCACGCTGGACTGACTGATGCCCAAGGCGTTGGCCAGTTGTTGCGAAGAGTAGTCGCGCAGCAGTTGCGCGTTCTCCAGGATGAAATCGGCAATGCGCCGCTCCACCGCCGACATGCGGTCTCGCTCGGAGCGGATCTTGACCAGCGGCGACATCAATCAGGCATCCTCTCCAGGCCACGGATCTCGCGGATGCCCAGGCCGGGCGCGTCGGTAATGGAGATTTCCGACTCGTTGAAATTTACCCCGCCATCGACCGGATCGAACGCGCACAGCGAAGGTCCGTCCAGGTCCACCTTGGTGATCACGCTGGACTTGGCCACCGCCACGTGCACGGCGGCGGCCACGCTGATGGAGGTTTCCAGCATGCAGCCAATCATGCACTCGACGCCGTACATGCCGGCGATGTCCGCGATCCGGATCGCATTGGAGATGCCGCCCGTCTTCATCAGCTTGATGTTGATGATGTCCGCCGCGCGCAGGCGGATCAACTCCATCACCTCCATCGGCCCGAACACGCTCTCGTCGGCCATCACCGGCGTGTGCACGCGCTCGGTGACATAGCGCATGCCAGCCAGGTCGCGCGCCTTCACCGGCTGCTCGATCAACTCCAGCTTGACGCCTGCGTCCTCCAGCGTATGCAGCGCATACACCGCCTGTTTGGCCGTCCATCCCTGGTTGGCGTCCAGCCGCAGCAGCGCGCGGTTTTCCACCGCCGCGTAGATCGCGCGCACGCGCTCGATGTCCACGCCAATGTCCTTGCCCACCTTGATCTTCAACGACTCGAAGCCGCGCTCGACGGCGGCGATCGAGTCGGCGACCATCTTGTCGATGTAGTCCACGCTGATGGTGATGTCGGTGGTGATCGCCGGGTCGCCACCACCCAGCAGCTTGTACAGCGGCGCGCCGTAAAGCTGTCCCCACAGGTCGTACAGAGCGATCTCCACCGCGGCCTTGGCGCTGGTGTTTTTCTCCATCGCCCCCTGCACCAGCCAGGTGTTGCGGTTGAGGTCGGCCACGTCCTGGCCGATCAGCCGTGGCGCGATGTAATGCCGGATGGCGTCGATGATGGAGCCGTGGGTATCGCCGGTGATCACCGCCGTGGCCGGTGCCTCGCCATAGCCCACCGCGCCGCTGTCGGTGTGCACCATCACCACGATGTCCTCCACCACGTTGACGGTGCGCAGCGCGGTCTTGAACGGCGTTTTCAACGGCACGCGCAACATGCCGAATTTGATTTCTGTGATTTTCATGGGTTGGGTTGCTGTTGTCCTGTGCGAAGCCGCTTCAACGCGTCGTGCCGCGAAAGGCGAACGCTGTTTCGTTCATGGCCTGATGCGCACGATGCTGGTCACGTGGTCGATGAAGGTGGAATCCTTGCCGTAGCGCATCGGCAGCAGCGGGGTGACCGAGACGGCATTGAGCTTGACCTGCGCGACCGAACCGTCGGCCCGGCGATAGCTCATGCCCAGCACGTCGTGAATCATCCACGGCTGGCCCTGCCACTGGCCCAGCGCGAGCATGACGTGGCCGGGAATGAAGACCAGATCGCCCAGTTCCAGCGCGTGGGCCGCGCGCAGCCGCTGCGCGTGCGTGTCGTCCTTGCCGAAAAGCTGTTTGGCCAGCGCCGGGCTGACGGCCTGGCGGCTGGTGTTGCGCGGCATGTCCACGCCCATGGAGCGGTAGACGTCGGCGACGAAACCGCTGCAGTCGCGCCCGTCGTAGGCATGTCCCCAGCCATAGCGTTCACCGAGAAACTTGAAGGCCTGGGTGATGAGGTTGCGTGGCGTCAGCGGCAGGTAGCCGGCACTGGTGTCGGCGTTTTTCTGGATCAGCGCAGGCTGGAAGTCGAGCGTGCCGTCGGCGTTGCGCACCGGCAATTCGACGATGTGTGCAGCCTGCGCGGTCTGCCCGTTGACTGGCTGGTCGGGTGCCAGGTCAGTGCGCAGCGGCACGCGCGTGCCCATGTCCAGTTCCACCTGCGATACGTCCGGTGCCTCGGGCGTGAACACCGTGCGCACCTTGGCGCCGGTGACGATGCGATACGGCGTCTTGTCGACGTAGGCGAACACCGCCGACTTTGTTCCGTGCGCGATGTTCCGGGTCGGGGTCCACGCCGCGTAACGCGGCGTAACGACGAACAACCACTCGCCGTCGGCGCTGCTGTGCGCGATCACCACCGGCGTGCCGGGAAACTCGGCCGTCTCCTGGAAGCGGTCGATGTCGGTGTCGCCGGCCTGACTGAACACGCGCAGCGTGGTCGGGAACGTTCGCAGCGGCGTGCGCCGCACCACCATGCCGTAGCGCGTCGCCTGGCTGGCGGGAATCGCCGCCAGGGCACGCGCGTCGAGCAAACCTTGCACGGTCGCTGGCGCCACGGCCTTGCCATGCACGTCGTACAACGGCCGCGAGGGCGCTTCGGCCAGACCCTCGATCCAGCCGCGAACTTGTGCGGCGGACAGCGTTGCCGGCAAGGCGCGCAGGTCGTGCATGGAGTCGTCGCGCGCATACAAGGCGGCGTTCTGCGCGGCGATCTGCGCGGCGTCAAGAATGACCTGATCCGGTTGCGCTTGCAGACTGATCCAGAACGCCGGCGTCAACTGTGCCTCGCCCACGCCGGGCACGCCCGACGGTGCGACCGGCAACGTCGGCAAAGCGTTCCGGGCATGCAGCGGGTGCGCGACCAACAGCAGCGCGAACAGCGTGGAAGCCAACAAAGTACGCATGATCAAAGTCCTCATTGCCGCTCAGGTGCCAGCCAGCACCGACAATACCGACGCCACCACCAGGCCGAAGCCGGTGCCCAGTATGTAACCCAGCAGCGCCAGCAAAATGCCCACCGGCACCAGTGCCGGCGAATAGCTGGCGGCCAGGATCGGCGTCGCCGCCACGCCGCCAATATGCGCCAGCGACGAAATCCCGCACAGATACAGGTCGAAGTGGAACAGCCGCGCGCAGCCCACCAGCAACACCGCATGGATGGCGATGATGGTGACACCGCACAGCAGGTACAGCGGCGCCGCGGCGATGCCGTGGAAGTTGCTTTGCGAGGCGAGCACCGCGACCACGCTGATCAGCAGCGCGCCGGAAATGGTATTGGCCCCGGGATAGCGCGCCAGCGGCGTGTGCGCCACCAGCAAACCAGCCGCGGTCGACAGCAGGATCGTCCAGGTGGTCGCGCTGAACATGCTCGATTGCGGCAGGTGCGCGGCGAGCGCGCCGGCCAGCGCCGCTGCCAGCAATGCCATGCCCAGCCACAGCAGCACGCTGTCGGCCGTGGTCGGACCGGCCGGCGTGGCCGCGACCACCTGCAGCTCGCCGCTGGAGCGCGCGCGCGTCCAGCGGTTGAACGCTGGCGCCAGCCGCGCGACGGAGAACAACACCACCACCCACATCGAGTAGCACAACGCATCGGTCAGCAGCGACATCGCCAGGTGCGCGTCGGACATGCCGATCGCCTGCTTGACCCCGACCATGTTGGCCGTGCCACCGACCCAGCTGCCCGCCAGCGCAGCCAAAGGGTGCCAGTCGTCACCGGGCAGCCAGGCGTGATAGATCAGGAACGTGCTGATGAAGGCGATGAACAGGCTCACCGAAGTGCAGGCAAACACCGCCAGCACGCGCGGCCCCAGCGACCAGATCGCGCGCAGGTCGCAGTTGATCATCAACAGGAACAGCAACGCCGGCACCAGGCGTGAGGTAAGCACGGACTGCGCATTGCGGATTTCGTCGTTGACCTGCCACAGCCCCGACACCGCCAGCGCGGTCACCAGCAGGTAAGTCATCACGATAGGCGGCAAAACCGCGAACACGCGCCAGCCAAAGCGCCGCTCGATGGCGGGAAACAGCCCGGCGGCAAGCAGCATCACCGCCAGGTAGGGCCAGACCGTGTGGATCAAATGCGTCCCCTCGTTCGGCGATGAAACTGCGCCTTCGCGGCCAGCGCCGTGCGTCCCATTGAATAGGTCATTCTTACGACTCGCAGTCGAAGCATAAATTATTGACGCTGTTTTGCAACCGTGTTACACAGCTTCACGAGGGGACCGATAGGGACGAGCATGATCCAACCAGCGCCACCTGCCAGCCGCACGCCGACGCATTGTCCGCCGCGGCTGCGCGCGGCCATCGGCTGCGTGCTTGCGCTGACGGTCACACTGGCGCTGGCTCAAGGCACTGCGCCGCCGCCGGCAACCTCGGTGCCGGTGCCGACAGCCGCTGCCGGCCTCGAGCGCATCATCGCCCACATCGACGCTGGCCAATTCCAGTCCGCCACCGCATCCATTGACCAGGCGCTGGTGCGCACCGACCTGCCGACGCCCACGCGCAACGCGCTGGAATTCCAGCGTGAGCGCATGCGCCGCATCCTGCTCGACTTCACCCTGAGCCGTGCCGAAGTCCAGGCTCGCGTGCGCAAGCAGATACCCGACCTCACCGACGCGGAGTTCGCGCGCTGGGACACCGCCGGCCTGCTCGAACACATGACCATCGACGGCCGCACGCTGTACTTCAAGCGCGCGCCGGGCAACCTGTTTCGCCTGAGCACCGAGGCGCTGGCGCGACGCGCGGTACAAACACCGCTCGCCGACGGGCCGATGGAATCGCTCAACGATCATCAACGCGCGGTGTACCACGCAGCGCTCAGCGAGGGCCGCAGCAGCGTGCTGCCACGCCGCGTGCGCATGACGCAAACGCTCAGCGTCGACGCCGACGCCGTGCCGGCCGGTGAGACCGTACGGGCATGGATCCCCTACCCTCGCGCCGTGCCCGGACAACAGCAGGACATCCGCTACGTCGCCAGCCAACCGGCCACGCACGTGATCGCGCCCGGGGCTGCGCTGCAGCGCACCGTGCACCTTGAGCAGCCAGCCGTTGCCGGACGCAAGACTGTGTTCTCGGTGACTTACGAACTCACGCTGCTGGCGCAATACCACGCCATCGACGCGGGCAAGGTGCAGCCGGTTTCAGCCGTCCGGACGTCCGTACCGGATTGCCAGGGTGACGACCATCCACTGCCGTGTTCGCCGTTCCCGGTGCCGGCTGACGCCACGGAGCTGGCGCCCTGGCTGGCCGAACGTCCGCCGCATATCGTCTTCACCCCGGCCATGCGCGCGTTCTCGCGCCAAGTGGTGGGCGAGGAGACCAATCCCTACCGCATCGCGCAGAAGCTGTTTGCCGCGGTGGACCGCATCCCCTGGGCTGGCGCGCGCGAGTACTCCACCATCAGCAATATCAGCGATTACGCGCTGCACGCCGGCCACGCCGATTGCGGCCAGCAGACCCTGCTGCTGATGACGCTGCTGCGCATGAACGGCATCCCCGCGCGCTGGCAATCGGGCATGGTTTTTTCCGACGACGGCAGCGGCTACAACAACATCCACGACTGGGCCTACCTGTACCTGGCGCCCTACGGTTGGGTGCCGGTGGATGTGACCACCGGCGCCCTGCACCCGGCCGCAAACGACGACGCGGCGTTGCAGTGGTTCTACCTCGGCGGCCTGGACGCCTGGCGCATCGCCTTCAATGACGACTACGCGCGGGACTGGCAACCGGCCAAGCAGCAGTTCCGTTCCGACGACGTGGACTCGCAACGCGGCGAGGCCGAGTGGCGCGGCGGCAACATCTATTTCAACCAGCTCGACTACGACTTCCGCTGGCAGGTCCTGCCTGCACGCACGGACGTCGCCGCACCACGCGGCGGCTACTGACCACAAACAAAATCAAAACGCCATCCAACGGGGAGACGCAGCTATGAGCAGCACTGGCAACTTTCGCAGGACCGCACTGTGCCTGGCACTGGGCATGGGCCTGGCCGGCCTGGGTGCGCCCGCCGCATTCGCCGCCAACACCGACGGCGCGGTCGTTGGACGCGCGCAGGCCGGCGCGGTGGTCACCGTGGTGAACCCGGCCACCGGGCTGACCCGCACCAGCACCGCCGATGCACGCGGCAACTACCGCTTCGCCTTCCTGCCCGTCGGCGAGTACATCGTCAGCGCCAGCGCCAACGGCCGGCCGATCGGCTCGCCACGAAACGTGACGGTAAGCCTGGGCAACACCACCACGGTGGACCTGGCCGCAGGACCCAACGCGACCGAACTGTCCGCCGTGCAGGTGACAGGCACCGGTCTGCCGGTGATCGACGTCACCTCGACCGAATCGGCCACCAACGTGTCGCGCGCAGAACTCGTGCGGCTGCCGGTGGACCAGAACGTCACCTCGGTCGCGTTGCTGGCCCCGGGCGTGGTCAAGGGCACCGCTTCGTTTGGCGGCATCTCCTTCGGCGGTTCATCCATCGCCGAGAACGCGTTCTACGTCAACGGCCTGAACGTCACCGATTTCTACAACCGCAACGGCTTCTCCGAGGCCCCATTTGCGTTCTATGACCAGTTCCAGGTCAAGACCGGTGGCTATTCGGTGGAGTTTGGTCGCACCACCGGCGGCGTGGTCAACGCGGTGACGCGGTCAGGCACGAACGATTTGCACTTCGGCACCGAAATCACCCTGGAGCCGGGCAACTGGCACTCGGCCGCCAAGGACCGCTACGACAGCGACGGCTCGCGCTACATCACCGCCAGCCGCGATCGTGACTCGCTGGTGAAGCTCAATGGCTACGTATCCGGCCCGATCATCAGGGACAAGCTGTTCGTCTTTGCCATGTACGAGGCGCGCGGCAGCGCCCCGCGCAATACCAACGATTCGGGCACCACGCTCACCGCCAACAACTCCGGCACCGGCTTCTGGGGCACCACGATCGACTGGAACATCACCGACAGCAACGTACTGCAGTTGATGGCCTTCTCGGACAAGAACTCCAACACCGGCGACGTCTACAGCTACGACTACGACAGCAACACGCTGGGCACGCGCAGCAACAAGGTCTTCAGCGATACCGGCGGCAAGAACTTTGCGCTGACCTGGACCAGCTACCTGACCCGCGACCTGTCGATGAAGCTGATGTACGGCACCAACGAGCGCGAGGCATTCACCCGCTCGCAGCTGGACATCGATTGCAATTACGTCGCGGCCACCAATGGTTTCATTGCGCTCCACGATCCCGGCGTGCAGCGCGGCTGCACCAGCAGCTCGACCGTGTACCAGCGCAACGACAAGCGCAAGCAGGCGCGCGCGGACTTTGAATGGGCGCTGGGCAACCACCTGGTGCGCTTCGGCTACGACCACGAGAACGACACCTCGAACTATGATCGCCACTACGCCGGTCCGGGCGCGATCTACTACAACCTGTACGCGGCCAGCGCCGGCTCGACCATCTCCAACGGTGGCGTGGTGCCACCGGGCTACGACGCCTACATCCGCGCGCGCCGCTACGAGATCAGTGGCCAGTTCACCACCAAGAATGCCGCTTACTACATCGAGGACAACTGGCAGGTGCTGCCCAACCTGGTGCTCAACGCCGGCGTGCGCAACGACAGCTTCGACAACCAGGATGCCGAGGGCAACAGCTACATCAAGATCGGCAGCCAGATTGCGCCGCGGCTGGGCTTTTCCTGGGACATGAAGGGCGATGGCAGCGCCAAACTTTTCGGCAACCTCGGCCGCTACTTCCTGCCGGTAGCCAACGTCATCAACATCAAGCAGGCCGGTGGCCTGCTCGACGAGCGTACGTACTACGCCTTCGGCGGCTGGGAATACCGCACCCTGAACGGCGTGCAATACGCGGTGCCGATTGAAGGCCCGCAGATCGGCGCGGTGGACAACTCGCAGGGCGACGGCACCGTCGGTGACTTGCGCTCGGAAGTTGACAAGAACATGGATCCGGTCTACCAGGACGAGGCCATCCTCGGCTTCCAGCAGATGCTCGGCACGCAATGGTCATGGGGCGTCAGCGGCACCTACCGGCGTTTGCACAACGCGATCGACGACATGGAAATCAGCGCCACCGGGAAATGCGGCGAGGACGGCTACATCGGCTGGGTCATGGCCAACCCGGGTACGAAGGTCACCGTGTGGGGCGACACCAATTGCGACGGCAGCGCCGACGGTTACGTGACGGTGGATACCTCCAGGGAAGGCTGGGCAATGTATGACGCCGATGGCAACTACCTGGGCCAGCGCGGTTGGGTCAAGCCCAAGCGCACCTACGCCGCGGTGGAGTTGCAGCTGGACCGCGCCTGGGATGACAAGTGGTCGATGAACGCCTCGTACACGATGTCGTGGAATCGCGGCAATGCCGAGGGGCCGGTCAATTCGGACACCAACTTCGACGACACCGGCCGCACCGAGAACTTCGACGATCCGTGGGTCAATCTTGGCGGCGACGGCTACCTGCCCAACGACCGGCGCCACCAGTTCAAACTGCGCGGCACCTATGCGCTGACTCCGCACTGGCAGCTGGGCGCCGACATGCGCGTGCAGTCAGGCGGGCCGATCACCGGCTTCGGCGTCGGCAACCCGTACGATGCCACCAACTACCACAGCTACTTCATTTGCGTGCAGAACTGCAACGCGACGGCATCCGAAGACCGCGTCTACGAAAGCTCGCCGCGCGGCAAGTACGGCCGCATGCCGTGGACCTTCAACCTCAACGCCGGCATCAGCTACATCCAGCCGTTCGAAGGCGGCGAGTTCAGGGTCAAACTGGCGGTGTACAACCTGCTCAACGAACAGCGCACCACGGCGGTGGACCAGGATCTGCAGACGTCCATCTCCAATGACACCAACAGCACGTTCCGCCAGCCGCTGGGCTTCCAGTCGCCGCGCTTCACTCAGCTGACGATGTCAGTCAACTTCTGATCGGGTTCCCCGCTGACGGGCCGCCGTGACGGCGGTCCGTCTTTTTTCCGGCACCCTCCAGCCAGCTACGAGGCGATGTAGACGAACACCATGACCCTCGCACCGCATCCGGCCAGCCCGTCGACCGAGGTCGACAACCGCGTGTTCGACGGTGTCGACCTGGGCACGCTGGCTAATCGGCTGGGCACTCCGTTGCACGCCTATTCGGCCAGCGCCATCCGCGCGCGCATCTCGGAATTGCAGCGCGCCCTGCAAGGCCTGGACGCGTTGATCTGCTACGCCGCCAAGGCCAACAGCAACCTGGCCATCCTGCAATTGATGCGCGACGCCGGGGTGGGCGCGGACATTGTTTCCGCCGGCGAACTGTGGCGCTGCATGCACGCCGGCATGCCGGCGGAGCGGATCGTGTTTTCCGGTGTGGGGAAAAACGTGGACGAGATCGCCGGGGCGCTGGATGTGGGCGTCGGCCGCTTCAACGTCGAGTCGCTGGACGAGCTGCACATGCTGCAACGGCTGGCGCGTGCGCGCGGGCAACTGGCGCACGCCGCCGTGCGCATCAACCCGGATGTCGACGCACATACCCACGCCAAGATTTCCACCGGCCGCGCCGAGAACAAGTTCGGCGTCAGCATGGACGAAGCGCAGCGATGGTTTGCCGACCGCGCCAGCTTCCCGGACGTGCAGCTGGACGGGCTGCACGTCCATATCGGCTCGCAGATCCTCGACCTTGAGCCCTTCCGGCAGGCGCTGCGCCGGGTGGCCGACTTCTGGCACGAACTGCAGCGCTCTGGTTGCGCCATCAGCAGTATCGACGTCGGTGGTGGACTGGGAGTGTGCTATCGCGCAGGTCACGACCACCCGATCGCGCCGGCCGATTACGTTTCGGTGATCCGCGAGGCGCTGTCCGGCTTCAACGGACGCCTGTTACTGGAGCCGGGACGCTGTCTGGTCGCCGAGGCTGGCGTGCTGTTGACCCGCGTGGTGCGGGTCAAGCCCGGCGCGCAGCGAAACTTTCTGGTGCTGGACGCGGCGATGAACGACCTGCTGCGGCCAAGTCTGTACGACGCCTGGCACGACATCGTGCCGGTCGTGGACCGCGGCCGACCGATGACCACCTACGACGTCGTCGGCCCGGTGTGCGAGAGCGGCGACACCTTCGCCCGCGCCCGTGCCATGCCGCAATGCGAAGCCGGTGACCTGTTGCTGATCCGGGCCACGGGCGCGTACGGTGCGTCGATGGCGTCCACCTACAACTCGCGGCCGCTGGCTGCCGAGGTGCTGCTGCAGGACGGTCGCTATGCCGTGGTGCGGCGCCGCCAGCACTTCGAGGAAATGATCGCCGGCGAACAGGCGGCACGTCACTGGGAGACCGCATGAAAAACACGCTCTGCTTCGCCTTGCTGGCTGCCCTGTCCGCCAGCGCTGCAGTTTCGGCCCAAGCCGTACCCGATCCCCCGGTCACCATCGACAGCCACGTCGACATCCCGTTCAACTACATGGGCGAGCCGCGCTTCGACGTCGGCAAGGACACGCGGTTGCTGGTGGATCTGGGCAAGATGGAGCGCGGTGGACTCAACGCCGCGTTCTTCGTCATCTGGGTGCCGCAGCACCAGCTGGATGCCGCCGGCTACGCCACGGCCGTGCAGCAGGCCACGCAGAAATACGACGGCATCGGCCACATGCTGATGCACTACCCCGACCGTATCCGCCTCGCCACCACGCCCGCGCAGCTGCTGGCCAACCGCAAGGCCGGCCTGCTTTCAGCCACCATCGAGATCGAGAACGCCTACTCGCTCGGCCATGACCTGCAGCGCCTGGACGCCGCCTACGATCGCGGTGCGCGCTCGGTCGGGCTGGTCCATGTGGGCAACAACGACCTGTGCAGCAGCTCGCTCCCCGACACCGAACACGGCGAGCCGGCGATGAACAGCGCCGGCGACAAAGGCATGAGCGAGTTCGGCCGCAGCGTCGTGGCGCGCGCCAACCAGTTGGGCATGCTGGTGGACGTCTCGCACGCCTCGGACAACTGCGTGCGCGCCGTGCTGGCGGCGTCAACCGCGCCGATCTTCGCCTCGCATTCCGGCGCACGCGCCGTGCTCGACCATCCGCGCAACCTGCCCGACGACTTGTTGCGCGCAATCGCCGCCAAGGGTGGCGTGATCCAGGCGGTCGCGTACAAGGAGTTCCTCAAGCACGACCCGGCGCGCGAGGCAGCGGAGAAGCAGCTGCAGGCGGACGTTGCCAAAGCCTCCGGCGACGCCGAATACGACAGCGACAAGCACGATTACCTGCCGGCGATGGCCGCCGGCATGGCGGCCATCCAGAAGCAGCACCCGTTGGCCACACTCCACGATTACATGCGGCAGATCCGGCACATGGTGCAGGTCGCGGGTATCGACCACGTTGGCTTGGCGTCGGATTTTGACGGCGGCGGCGGCATCACCGGCTGGGCCGACGCCAGCCAGACCCGCAACGTCACCGCAGCACTGCACCACGCCGGGTTCACCGATGCCGACATCGCCAAGCTGTGGGGTGGCAACCTGTTGCGCGTATGGGGCGAGGTCCAGCGCCATGCTGCGCAACCGTAAGGCGAAAAATCCAACCCTTGCCCTGGGCGGGTTCGGCGTCGGTGACGAGGCTGAAGCGGCAAAGCGCCTCGCACGGGCGTCTACTGTGCCGACAACGCGGCTGGCAAGATCCGGCAGACTGCTGCTGATCGCCGCTCTGGTGCTGGCTGCAGGCAGCACCAACGCCAGCACGCCAACGCCCGCAACCCAGTCCCTGGACACCATCGTCGAGGCGGTCGTCGCGCGCTACCACCTGCCGGGTATCGCCGTCGGCGTCATCGAAGACGGCAAAGTCGTGTACACCCGTACCGTCGGCGAGCGTGTCGTCGGGTCCGGCCAGCGCATCGACGCGCGCACGCTGTTCAAGATCGCCTCCAACTCCAAGGCCATGACCACCGCCCTGCTCGGCCGGCTGGTCGACCAGGGCAAGTTGCGCTGGGACGACCCGGTCACGAAATACTTGCCGCAGTTCCGCATGCATGATCCCTGGGTCACCGCCAACATGCGCGTGGCTGATCTGTTGACGCACTCCAGCGGACTGCCGCAGGGCGGCGGCGACCTCATGCTGTGGCCGGAGCCCAACCATTTCAGCCGCCAGGACATCATCCGCGGCCTGGCCTTCATCCCCCCGGCATACAGTTTTCGCGCGCAATACCAGTACGACAACCTGCTTTACGTGGTTGCCGGCGAAGTGGCTGCAGCCGCCGGCGGCGCATCGTACGAAACGCTGATGCGGCGCGAGGTGTTCGCCCCGCTCGGCCTTGACCGCTGCCAGGTCGGCGCGTGGAACCGCGACAGCGTGGGCAACGTCGCCACGCCGCACCTACGCGAAGGGGATCGCAACATCCCGCTGGACGACGGCGGCGCGCTGGTGCCGGCGATCACCTCGGCCGCAGCCGGCGGCATCCGCTGCGATCTCACCGACATGCTCAGCTGGGCACGCAACTGGCTGGTGCCGAGCAGCGCGCAGCTGAAATGGCTGTCTCCGGTGCAACGCGACGTGCTGCAGGCGCCGCACATGCTCATGCCGGTGTCTGCGCAGCGCCGCGACTGGGACCGCACGCACGTCATGGCCTACGGCTACGGCTGGCGCATGGCCGACACCGACGGGCAGTGGGCGGTATGGCATACGGGCACCTTGAACGGCATGTATTCGATGCTTGCGCTGCTGCCCGATCGCCGCAGCGGTTTCGTGTTCATGATCAACGGCGAGGCCGACGACGCGCGCACCGTGCTCGGCCAGCTGCTGATGAAGCACTTCACCGCGCCGGGCGACACGCGCGATGCCGGTTGGTACGCCGATGCCCTGGAGCGTCAGGCCCGGGCTCGGCCTCCCTCCTCCACTGTGCCGGACATCTCCGCGGCGCGGCCGCTCGCCACGGCTGACGCCGCGCGTTGGAGCGGCACTTGGCGGGACCCATGGTTTGGCGACGTCACGCTGTGTCCGCGCGATGGCAAGCTGCGCTTTGTCTCCGCCAAGTCGCCCACGCTGACCGGCGACGTGATGCAGCTGGGCAAGCGTTACCTGGTGCACTGGGATGACGGCGTGGAACTGGACGCCTGGCTCGACTTCCGGCCCCCGACCGACCGCGAGCCGGCGACGTTGCGCATGGCCAAGCTCGATCCGCTGGGCGACTTCAGCGCGGACTACGAAGACCTGCGCTTGCAGCGCACCGGCGACTGCGTCGGATCACATTAGGACCGCCATGCCCAGGCTGATCTCTGTCCTTCTCCTCGTCGTGCTGCTGACAGACGCTGCCGCTGCACTCAAACCAGAGGCAGCCGCCGATGCCCGCATGGCGCCCTACGTCGGCAACGTGCCTGGCGCGTCGCTGCTGGTGCTCAAGGACGGCAAACCGCTCGTGCGCCGTGGCTACGGTCGGGCCAATCTCGAGTCCGGCGAGCTCGTCACGCCTTCGACCAACTACCGCCTGGCATCGGTAAGCAAGCAATTCACCGCCGCGGCGATCCTGCTGCTGGCCGAGGACGGCAAGTTGCGGTTGGATGATCCAGTGCGCCGCTGGCTGCCCACTCTGCCGGAGACCACGCAGCAGGTGACGCTGCGCCAATTGCTCACGCACACCGGCGGCCTGATCGACTACGAGGACCTGATCCCGCCCGGCACGACTGCACAGGTCAGCGACGACGACGTGCTGCGCCTGCTCGCGACCGCGCCGGACACCTACTTTGCCGCAGGCAGCGCCTACCGCTACTCCAACACCGGCTACGTCCTGCTTGGCCTGGTGGTGGAGCGCGCCGCCGGCACCGGCCTGGCGCAATTCCTGCGCCAGCGCATCTTCGCGCCGCTGCACATGGACAACACCCTGCTGTACGAGCGTGGCGGCCCGGACGTGCTGCATCGCGCCTACGGCTACAGCCAGGCCCACGGCCGCTGGACGCGCACCGACCAGAGCGTCACCAGCGCCACGCGCGGCGACGGCGGCATTTATTCGTCAATTGACGACCTGGCCAAATGGGACGCCGCGCTGTACGACGACCGCCTACTCAGCGCCACCTCACGCCAACTGGCCTTCACCGCTCATGTGAAAGTCAGCGGCGAACCCTATCAAGCCGGATACGGCTACGGCTGGCGCATCACCGGCGACACGCTGTGGCACTCCGGCGAAAGCATCGGCTTCCGCAACGTCATCGTGCGCTGGCCCAAGCAGCACCTGACCGTCATCATCCTCAGCAATCGCAACGACCCGGAGCCGTATCACACGGCGCTGGCAATTGCCGAGCCGTTTCTCGACGCGCCGTAGGGCGCGCACTGCCCGCCGCAACTTCGCCATCGCGTGTGCCACGCAAAAGCAGGCGGGCAGTGCGCCCCCTACGGCGGATCGCGGCGATTACAGCCCCTTGGCCGCCTGCGCCACGGCGCGGAACAGCGCGCGGCCCTTGTTCATCGTCTCCTCCCACTCAGTGGCAGGATCGGAGTCGTAGACGATGCCGGCGCCGGCCTGCACGTGCAGGCGGCCGCCGTGGATCACCGCGGTGCGGATGGCGATCGCCGTGTCGGCGTCGCCCCACCAGCCGATCCAGCCGATCGCGCCGCCGTAGATGTTGCGCTTGACCGGCTCCAGCTCCTGGATGATCTCCAGCGCCCGTACCTTGGGCGCGCCACTGAGCGTGCCGGCCGGGAAAGTCGCCTTGAGCACGTCCATGTAGGACAAGCCGGCGCTTACCGTGCCCTGCACCTGCGACACGATGTGCATGACGTGCGAGTAGCGCTCGACAACGAAAGACTCGCTCACTTTCACGCTGCCCGGCTCGCTGATGCGGCCGATGTCGTTGCGCCCAAGGTCGATCAGCATGACGTGCTCGGCGCGTTCCTTCGGATCGGCAAGCAACTCGGCCTCCAGCGCCGCGTCCTCCGCATCCGTCGCGCCGCGCTTGCGCGTGCCGGCCAGCGGACGCACGACCACCTTGCCGTCCTTCAGCCGCGCCAGGATTTCCGGCGAGGACCCCACGATCTGGGTGTCGCCGAGGTCGACGAAATACATGTACGGCGAGGGATTGAGCGCGCGCAGCGCGCGGTACACGTCGACCGGCCGCGCGTGGAAACCCACGCTCAGGCGCTGCGATGGCACCACCTGGAAAATGTCGCCGGCGTGGATGTATTCCTTCGCGCGCTCGACCATGGCCTCGAATTGCGGACGGGTGAACGAGGATTTGAAGTCGCTCTCGTCCAGTGCCACCGAATGCACCAGTTGCGGATACGCAGCGCCGCCCTGGCGCAGTCGATGCACCAGCGCATCCAGCCGCCGCCGCGCAGCCGCATACGCCTGCGGCTGCGCCGGGTCGGCGTGCACGATCAGGTACAACCGGCCCTTGAGGTTGTCGAATACCGCCACCTCCTCGGCCAGCATCAGCAGCACGTCCGGCGTGCCCAGTTCGTCGGCACGATCCCATTGCGCCAGTCGCGGCTCGATGTAGCCGATCGTCTCGAAACCGAAATACCCCACCAGCCCGCCGCTGAATGCCGGCAACTGCGGCAGCCGCGGCACGTCGTAGTGCGCTCGCAGCTCCTCGATTTCCGCCAGCGGGTCGGCAACGTGCCGGCGCTCGACAACCTCGCCGGAGTCCTCCACCTCAAGCTCGTGCCCTCGGAAGCGGAACACACGCCTGGCCGGCAAGCCGATGATCGAATAGCGTCCCCAGGTGGCGCCACCCTCGACCGACTCGAATAAAAAGGTATACGGAC
>JBDTIE010000281.1:0-7324 GCA_039936515.1 Rhodanobacter sp.
CGGCTTACATGCCGGCCGCCGGTGCCGCGGACTTCACCGCGTTGCCGTCGGCATCAATCACCTGCACGTCGCCAAGCTTGAGCGCGCGCACCGGCGCCTCGATCTTGGACAGGTCACCGACGATCACCCAGGTCATCGCGTCGGGCTTCACGATCTCCTTGATCGCCGTTTCCGCGGCGGCCGGGGTCACCGCTTCCAATCGCGCCTTCAGCGTCTGCACGTAGTCATCAGGCCGGTTGTACTAGACGATGCCGCTCATCGCGCCCAGCACCGCGGACGTGGTCTCGTAGCTGCCTGGCAGCGCGCGGATGCGGGCATCCTTGATCTTGTCAATTTCCTCGGCGGTCAATGGCTTGTTGCCAACCACGGCCCGCGCCTCCTTGAGTACTTCGGCGGCGGAATCGGCCGTCTTGTCAGTCTGCACCGGGGCGTAGAACAGGAACGGCCGCTGACCCTGCGCATCCATCAGGATGCTCTGCGCGCCGTAGGCCCAGCGCTTGTCCTCGCGCAGGTTCATGTTCAAGCGCGAGGTGAAAGTGCCACCAAACGCCCCATTGGCGGCCTGGATCGCCAGGTTGTTGTCCGCCCGCGTCGACGGCGCGAGCAAGCCGGCCAGGATCAGCGACTGTGGCGCGTCGGCGCGGTTGATCAGGAACACCCGCGGCCTGGCCTGCGCCGCCACCTTGGCGATGTTCTTGCTGGGGATGGCGGACGACGGCGCCTTCCAGTCGCCAAAGGCGGCGTTCAACTGCGGGATGATGGCGCCCAGCGTGGTGTCGCCGGCAACCAAGATCTTGACGTTGTCCGGACGCAGCCAGTCATGTTGGAAGTTGGTCAGGTCGGTCGCCGTCAACGCCTTGATGCCGGCCTCCGTACCAGTGCCGGTGAACGGGATGCCGTAGGCATGCCCGCTGCCGTACAGCAGCGGCGGCAGGGTGCGCAGTGCCATCCCGGTGGGCTGGGTCTTCTCCTGGGCGATGCCGGCCAGCCACTGGCCGCGCACGCGCTCGATGTCAGCGCTGTTGAACGCGGGGTTACGCACGATGTCGGCGAACAACGTGAGCGAAGGCGTGAGCTGATCGTTCAGCGCGTTGAGCGAGGCGCTGCAGTAGTCAAGCCCGCAAGTCACGTCGGTGATGGCGCCCAGGCGCTGCCGGCGCTTGGCGATCTCCACCGAATCCAGGCTGGTGGTGCTTTCATTCATCAGCGTGGAGGTAAAGCTGGCGGTGCCCAGCTTGCGCCCCTCGTCGGCGGCGTAGCCTGAATCAAACAGCATGCGCACCTGGGTTACCGGGATGGTGTGGCGCTGGGCCAGGATCACCTCGATGCCGTTGGAAAGTTTGGCGCGCTCCAGCTTGGGAAAGCTCAACGCCGGGAACGTGGTGACAGCGGGGATGCCGGTACTGCGATCCACCTCGGCCTTGCCAACGGTGTAATCGTGCTTGGCCGGAGCCTTGGCCTGCGGCCGGCCTGGTGCCGCGCCCAGCGCAACCACCTTTTTGTCTTCCTTGGCCGGGTCGAATCCCTCGCCCGCCGGCAACGCGGTCAGCTGGTAATCACCCTTGCTCAACCATTTGTCGGCGGCGGCCTTGACGCTGTCCACCGTGGCTGCGCCCGCGCGCGCCAGGTCCTTCTTGTAGGCCCCCGGATCGCCGCGATAGACCTGCCCTTCGGCCAGGATCACGGCCTTGCCGCCAAACCCGCCGACCTTCTCCAGACCACGCACGAAGCCGGCGCGGTTGGTCACCTTGGCGCGCTCCAGCTCGTCCTGGGTCGGGCCGTCAGCGAGGAACTTCTTGAGCTCATCGTTGATGGCCGCCTCGACCTTGGCCGGATCCACGCCTTTCTTCACGTCCGCCTGGATCTGGAACTGGCTGGCCAGTGCAAACGGCGCGATGCTGGCGGAAACCTCGTCCACCAACTTGTCCTGGTACACCAGCCGCTGGTACAACCGCGAGGTCTTGCCACCGCCAAGCACGGTGGACGCCAAGTCCAGAAGGATCGCGTCATCGGTGCCCAGTTGCGGCACCACCCAGGTGCGGATGATGCGCGGCTGGGCGACATGGTCGTGCTGCACGCCGCGCGTGGACTTGGCCAACGGCGTGATCCACGGCTGCTGGCGCATGACCGCAGGTCCAGCCGGAATATCTCCGAAATACTTTTCGGCCTTTGCCCTGGCCTGCGCGACGGTGATGTCGCCGGCCAGCACCAGCGTGGTGTTGGCCGCGCCGTAGTTGTTGTTGAACCAGGATTTGACATCATCCAGCGAGGCGGCATTCAAGTCCGCCATCGAGCCGATGGTGTCGTGCTGGTAGGGGTGGTTGGCCGGATAGGTATTCTTGAGGATGTTCTCGTCGACGCGGCCGTACGGACGGTTCTCGCCCTGGCGCTTCTCGTTCTGCACCACGCCGCGCTGGGTGTCCAGTTCCTTCTGGCCGATGGCGCCGAGCAGGTGGCCCATTCGGTCGGACTCCATCCACAGCGCCATGTCCAGCGCGGTGGTCGGCACCGTCTCGAAATAGTTGGTGCGGTCAAACCAGGTCGTGCCGTTCATGTCGGTGGCGCCGGCTTTTTCGAACGGGCCGAAATAGGTGCCCTTGCGGTTTTCCGAACCGGAAAACATCAGGTGTTCAAACAGGTGCGCGAAACCGGTCTTGCCCTCGGGCTCGTCGCCGGAGCCGATGTGATACCAGATGCTCACCGCCACCACCGGCGCCTTGTGGTCTTCGTGCACGATCACGGTCAAGCCGTTGGGCAGGACGAAGCGGGTGTAGGCGATGTCTGGCACTTGCTGCGTGGCGGCCGCCGCAGCCTCCGGCGCGGCCATGGCCAGCGGTACGCCGGCACCAAGCGTCAGCAGGCCGGCGATCAACAGGACGAGGGGTTTCTTTGCCACGGTGAACTCCTTTTATCGCGGAATAGAAGACCGAGGCTAACGGCGGCGGTGCCATTGCCGCAAATGACTTTGGTCACACGCCACGCGGCGGCGACGGTCACCGCTATCCTTGTGGCCGTGCGCACCAGACCGACCGTGTCCAAAACCACCCGACCGCTGTCATCGGCGCGTCCGCTGTGGCTGTCCGATGCACGTTTGGAGCTGGCGCTGTTTGCCGTCTTCGCGTTGCTGGTGCTGGGTCTGGGGTTGGGTCTGCGCGACCCGTGGCCGTCGGACGAACCGCGCTTTGCGCTGGTGGCGCGAGCCATGGTCGAGCATGGGCAATGGTTGTTTCCGCATCGCGGCAGCGAGTTGTATGCGGACAAGCCACCGCTGTTCATGTGGTTGCAGGCCAGCGCCTACTTGCTGACCGGAAACTGGCGTGTCGCCTTCGCCCTGCCCTCGCTCCTGGCGGGCCTAAGCGCATTGGCGCTGGTGTACGACCTGGCCCGGCGGCTGTGGAATCACCGCAGCGCGCTGCTGGCGGCAATGACGCTGCTGGTGACCATCCATTTCACTTACCAGATGCGCAACGCGCAAATCGATCCGCTGCTGGTGGGCTGGATCACGCTAGCCAACTATGGCCTGCTGCGCCACCTGCTGCTGGGCCCGGCGTGGCGCTGGTTTGCCGTCGGTTGCCTGGCGGCGGGGCTGGGCGTCATCACCAAGGGCGTGGGTGTGCTGGCGCTGCTGATGCTGGTGCCCTGGGCGCTGGCACGGCGACGTGGCTGGCGCGCCCTGCCGGCGCTGCGCGGCGGCTGGTGCTGGTGGCTCGGGCCAGTCGCCTTCCTGCTTCCCGTACTCGCTTGGCTGCTGCCCATGCTCGCGGCGGCCCACGCCGACGGCGACCCACAGCACGCCGCCTACGTCCAGGACATCCTGTTCGGCCAGACCGTGCACCGCTACGCGCAACCCAGCGGCCACCTGCATTCGCCGCTGTATTTCCCCGGCATCATTGTCGTCGACTGGTTGCCGCTGTCGCTGCTGCTGCCGTGGGCGATCCCGGCGTGGTGGCGCCGGCTGCGCCGCGGCGACGGACGGCTGGCGCTGCTGCTGGGATGGGTGGTGCTGGTGCTGGTGTTTTTTTCGCTCAGCCCCGGCAAGCGCGACGTGTACATCCTGCCGACGTTGCCGATGGTGGCGTTGGCGCTGGCGCCGTTGCTGCCGGGCCTGTTGCGCCGTCGCGGAGTGCGGTTGGCGCTGGCGACGCTGACCGGCACGCTGGCGCTGACGCTTGCGCTGGCCGCGAGCGTGGCAACGCTGCGCCATCCCACCTGGGCGGCGAACATCGAGCAGGGCCTGGATCCGCGGATCTGGCATCTGCTGTTCGTCATTGGTGCGGCTGGCATCGTCATCGTGGCAATCACGCGGCTGCGCCGGGCGGCGCTGGGTTGGTTGTTGTTCGCCAGCGTGCTGTGGGGCACTTATGGCCTGTGGGGCTACCCAATGCTCAACGGCGAGCGCTCGGCGCGCGACGTGATGGACCAGGCCCGTGCCATCGCCGGGCCCGGTCAGGCCATCGGACTGGTGGCATGGAAGGAGCAGAACCTGTTGATGGCCAGCGGTCCGGTCACCGAGTTCGGGTTCCTGCAACCCTGGCCGCAGCAGTTTGCCGCAGCCACCCGGTGGATGCGCGCCGACCCTGCGCAGCGGTGGGCGTTTGCACCGCAGACGGCCATGGGCGCCTGCGTGGAGCGCAAGCGCGCGCGCCATGTCGGCCACGCCAATCGTCGCGAGTGGTGGATGTTCCAGGCCGACGCGGTGGTCCCCGACTGCGTGCCCGGGACCACGGCCGACGCAACAGACACCGACTGACCTCTCCGCGCCCGACCGCCACGTGGGTGTGGCGCGCTGCCACAGCGATGATGACGACACTCACGCGCCGCTCAGAGCCTGCTGGTAAATTACTGCGTTCCCAAGGATCGTGGTTTGCGCCTGGCGCGAACCACGGCTCCATCGATTCCCCGAGAACACCGCGTGCACAAATCGCTGTATCCATGGCAGGCGTGGCTCGCTTCGATGCTGCTCGCGCTCGTCCCCGTCGCGTTGTGCATCGACCAGCGGATCAAGATCGTGCCGGTGGCGTTGCTGTTTGTCGCCGGCTGTTGGTTCGTCGCAAGCGACCGGCGCACGCGTGCCGCGTTTGGCCAGGCATGGCAGGTGGTCGCGGTCGTTTGCGTGCTGGTCGCCTTCATTGGACTCAACGCGCTGCTGCATCGACTCGGCTGGAGGCCGCTGGACCGCGCCGCGCACATCGTGCTGTACCTCGCAGTGGCGGCAGTATTTGCACGCAACTTGCGGCTGCCGCTGGTGTGGGGCGGCATGAGCCTGGGCACCATCGCACTGGGCATGGTCTGCCTGGCGCAACGCTACGGCCAGGGAATCGAGCGCGTGTACGGATTGAATGGCGGTCCGTCGGCGTCCATCGCGTTGGCCACCGTGCTGCTGGGCATGGTGCTGCTGGCATTTGCGCGGTTGCTGGATGCGCGCACCGGTCGCGCCGAGCGCGTGATTCATCTGCTGGCCATGGCTCTTGGCATGTATGGGGCGCTGCTGACGCAGAGTCGTGGTCCGCTGCTTGCGTATGCGCCGGCCTTCGCGCTGCTGGCCTTGTTGCATGCGCAGCGCATCGGCCACTGGCGCAAGGGCGTGTTGCTTGTGCTCGGTGCCTGCGTCGGCGTTGCGATTGCCACCTGGACCATGCACGACGACATGGCCGAGCGGTTTGCCGCCATCGGCCCGGAAGTCACCAGTTTCGACCATCGTGCCGACGCCACCGGCGCGGTGCGCGAGCGTCTGGAAATGTGGCGCACCGCAACGCGCGCCGTGCGCGAGCATCCGCTGGCGGGCATCGGCATCGGCCGCTTTGGGCACTATGTGCGGGGGGAAATCGCCGCCGGACGAAGTAACCCGTCGATTGGCGGCTACAACCAGCCGCACAACCAATACGTCGAAGCGGCCGCCACGGGCGGCGTGCCCGGGCTACTGGTGTTGCTGGCCACCTTCCTGGTGCCGCTGGCATTTTTCGCCCGGCACGTGCGCTCCAAGGATGAAGCGGTGGCTATGCCTGCGCGGGCCGCACTGGCAGTCATCGTTCTGTACCTGCTGTGCGCGCTGACTGACAGCGTGTTCTACCGTGTGATGCCGCAGTCGTTCTACTTCTTCACCGTGATTGGCATGGCCATACTCGTCGGCCGTCAGCGGATCGGAGGCGCAACAGCCGCACGCTGACCCGCCGCCCTCAGGAGGCAGTGGCCGGCCGGCCTGTACCGTATTGGCCACAGCATTCGGCAACTGCCGAAGCCCCAGAAGTTTCCGGTTCCCGATCACGCAGGTCCGGCGGCGGCGCGGCGAACGCGGGCAGATGCTGGGCCACGCCACTGCTACAGCACCGCAGCCGCTGCGCCCGCGTGGCGGCGAGGATGTGATCGTTGGGGTTGTCACGCGTGTCGTGTTTGCGCGTGGGATGATAGATGTGCGTTGCCAGTGCGCTGAAGCGCACGTCGCGACGCAACAGCCCGGCATGCAGGGCACGCACGGCCAGTTCGGTATCTTCCCGGCCCCAGCCGATCATCGCCTCGTTGAAGCCATTGATGCGCAGCAGGTCGTCGCGCCAGAACGCCATGTTGCAACTCTTGATGCCACGCTGGCGCACACCCGTGCGCGTGCTGCAGCGGGCCAGCAGTGGCAGCCGCAGCGTGTGTCGCCGCCGCTCGATGCCGCGGCTGAAGAATCCAGGCACGCCTGCAGATCGCGGCGAGACCAGCATGCGCTGTGCCAACGCTGCGTCGCTGAGCACGCGCGAGCCCTGCACGAAGCAGCCGCGCCGCGCAAAAGCACGATGGTCGGCGATGAAATGCCGCTCCGGCACCATGTCGCCGTCGAGCAGGATGAGGTAGTCGCCCCGTGCCGCGGCAATGGCGCGGTTGCGTGCGCGGCTCATGCGCGCACCCTCGTCGTCCTGCCACAGATGCACCAGACGCGTGGGATAGTCGCGGGCCAGCCGTGCCAGCAGTTCGCGCGTCGCCGGGCCGGAACCATCGTCCGTGACGATGACTTCGTACGGCAGCTCGCTCTGCGCCGCCAGTGCGCGCAGCACCAGCTCCAACGCCTGTGGCCAGTTGTAGGTGATGACCGCAACACTGATGCGCATGGTCACAATTCCGCTCGATCTGTACCCGGTCAACCCCTTGGCACGCCAGACCGGCGCGCAAGCCTCCCCCACAGGATGGATACAGCACGCCCCAAATTACCAAGCCACGAGCCACGGCGCAGTCGCACCAGTCTGGCGTAGTGTCTGGCCTGACCCCAGCTCGGATCCGGCTTGGTAAGGAACTCGTGCTTGACGCTCTCCAGGCAGTGGTCGGTCAATCCGATGCTTCGGGCGTA
>JBDTIE010000282.1:0-21072 GCA_039936515.1 Rhodanobacter sp.
ACAGGTCGCGCGCGACCTGGTGGCGCAGGACATCAACCTGCTGGTGCAACTGGTGGCCCGCCGCGAGGGACCGGATGGCGTGCGCTACAGCCTGTCGTGCAATCCGGACCTGACGCTGGACTTCCTGCGTCTGCTGCGCGTCGCCGGGCTGCCACGGCCGGTGTGTGTGGCCGTGGTGCATCCGGACCTGCCTTTCATGAGCGGCAGCGCCGAAGTGGGCGAGGACTTTTTTGACATCGAAATGACACCACCCAGCAGCGCGCCGTTGTTTGCGCTTCCGCGCGTACCGGTGAGCTGCGCCGAATATGCGCTGGGCATGCACGCCAGTGCGCTGGTTGCCGATGGCGGTTGCGTACAGATCGGCATCGGTTCACTGTCCGACGCGCTGGTCAGCGGCCTGCTGTTGCGTCAAAGCGAGAACACCTTGTGGCGACGCGCATTGCTGGCGCTTGATGGCGCTGGCGAGACGCATGCGCTGGCGCGCTGGCTGGGTGGTCTGGCGCCATTCGAAACCGGTTTGTATGGCGCCAGCGAGATGGTGCTTGACGGCTTCATGCACCTGCACCGGGCCGGCATTCTCAAACGCCGCAGTTGGGACAACCTGGCAATGGAGCGCGCCGCTGCCGCCGGGCGCCTGGCCGACGATGTGCCCGGTGGGCACTACCTGCGCGGCGCCTTCTTCCTGGGCACGCACGCCTTGTACCGTTGGCTGGCCGAAACTGAAGCAACCGACCCGGACGGCATCGACATGGCGCCGGTTTCGGAGGTCAACCGGCTGGATGGTGCGCACTACGCGTTGGCGACATTGCAGCGCCGCGGCGGACGCTTCTTCAACACCTGCATGCTGGCCACGTTGCTGGGTGCGGCCGTGTCGGACACGCTCGACGACGGCAAGGTCGTCAGTGGCGTGGGCGGGCAGTTCAACTTCGTGGCCATGGCGCAGGAGCTGCCCGACGCGCGCGCCATCGTCATGTTGCGGGCCGTGCGCGAAGGCCCACGCGGACTGGAAAGCAACATCCGCTGGGACTATCCGCAAACCACGTTGCCGCGGCATCTGCGGGACATCTTCGTCACCGAGTACGGGGTTGCCGACCTGCGCGGCAAGAGCGACGGCGAATGCGTCGAGGCGATGTTGTCGATTGCCGACGCGCGCTTCCTCGACAGTTTGTGTGCGCAGGCCAAGTCGCACGGCAAGCTTGCCGCTGATTTCGCCATCCCGACCGCCTGGCGCCGACATCACCCGAGCTACCTGCGCGAAGCATTGCAACCGCTTGAGCGCCGTGGAATGTTGCCAACGTTTCCCTTCGGCAGCGACTTCACCGACGTCGAACAACGCCTGCTGCCGGCCCTGCACTGGTTGCAGCACGCTGGCAGCACCTGGCGCGGCAAGCGCCGCCTGCTCGCCGCGGCATGCCATGCCGGCGCCCCCGCCAGTGGCGAGAAGGACGCCTTGATGCGCATGGACCTTGCCGCGCCGCGCGGTTTCGTCGAGCGCGTGCAGCGTCGCCTGCTGCAGGTGGCGCTGCGCCGACAGCCGCGGCGCGATGAGCAACGCGGTTTCGTGCTGGATTCCGCCGCTGTCACGCGTGCATGATGCATGCATGAGTCCGTCATCCGATCCGGTGCATGATCCCGTCGCGCAGGCCGACAACCGCCTGGTGGTGGCCATTTCCTCGCGCGCGCTGTTCGACCTGTCCGACAGCCACTCGCTGTTCGAGCGTGACGGGCTGGATGCCTACCGCAGCTTCCAGATCGCGCACGAAGACGAGATTCTCAAGCCCGGGGTGGCCTTTCCGCTGGTGCAGAAGCTGCTGGGTCTGAACAAGCTGGCCGCTGCCGTGCCGCCGGTGGAGGTGATCCTGTTGTCGCGCAATTCCGGCGACACCGGGCTGCGCATTTTCAACGCGATCCAGCACTATGGCCTGGAAATCAGTCGCGCCGCGTTCACCAGTGGCGCACCGACCTCTGATTACATTGCCCCGTTCAAGGCCGACCTGTTCCTGTCTGCCAATGCCGAGGACGTGGGCCGTGCGCTGGCTGCCGGGGTCGCGGCGGCCACCATCCTGCCCAGCACCGCGCCACCGCGCGCCAGCGAGCAGTTGCGCATCGCCTTCGACGGCGACGCGGTGCTGTTTGGCGACGAGGGTGAGCGCGTGTCACGCGAGGAGGGCCTGGAGGCGTTTCATCGCAGCGAGAGCCAGCACGCCGCCGAGCCGTTGTCGGTAGGGCCGTTCCGTGGTTTCCTGACCGCGTTGCATCACCTGCAGACGGCCTTTCCCGCCGAGCATTCGCCGATCCGCACCGCCCTGGTTACTGCCCGCTCCGCGCCGGCGCACAAGCGCGTGATCCTCACGCTGCGGCGCTGGGGCGTACGCATCGATGAGGCGTTGTTTCTGGGCGGGCGCGACAAGGGGCCGTTCCTGGATGCTTTTGGCGCCGACATCTTCTTCGACGACTCGCCGGCCAACGTGGAGTCAGCTCGCAAACATGTGGCCACCGGCCATGTGCCGCACGGGGTGAGCAACATCTGAATCACCCGCAGCGCGCGATCCAGCGGCGGCCCTTACACCACCGCGCGCAGATCCTCGCTGGCGGTGCGATTGCGGCCGGCGTGCTTGGCGCGATAGAGCGCGTGGTCGGCTGCCTCGATCCAGGCGCGCACGTTGCCGTGGCCCGCAGCCGCTTCGGCCATGCCGATGCTGATGGAGCATTGCAGTTGCGGGTGCTGCGGCAGTTGCAGGTTCTCCACCGCATGCCGCATGCGTTCGGCGACGGTGGTTGCCTCGGTACGGCTGGCGACAAGCACGATGCCAAACTCGTCGCCGCCAAAGCGGCCGATATGCGCGCCCGGCCCGCTGCGCTGGCGCAAGATGGCGGCAATGGCGCGCAGCACGTCGTCACCGGCAGTGTGCCCGTGCGTATCGTTGATGGACTTGAAGTGGTCCACGTCGATCATCATCAGTGCCGTCGGTCGCGCGCCAGCATGGTGCTGACGCAGCAAGAGGTTGGCCCATTGCTGCCAATGGCTACGGCTGTGCAGTCCGGTAAGTGCGTCGGTACGCGTCATGGCGTCCAACTCGTGGTTTTGCGCCTGTACCTTGCGGATCAGGCTGTAGCTGGCAAGGCTCACGGCCAAGGTATGCACCAGCATGATCGGCAGACAAGCCAGCAGCACCTGCATGCTGGTCTGTGGCGCGAAGGCAAAGCCGTTGGCCCACGCGCTCAGCGCCATCGCCGCTGCCAGCCCGGGCAGTGAGCGCCACCACAACCCGCGTACGCCGGAATTGATTTTGTCAGCCGTGGCCACCGTGGCGATGAGCACACTGGGCAGCACGTTGAAATGCAGCAAAGGGATCCACGAGCCGGCAATGCACGAATCCAGCAGCAGGTTGCGCAGCTCCCGTCGGTAGCTTTGCGGCCCGTGTCCGGCGAGCAGGCGCGCGATGTGCGGCCATACCAGGCAGGTAAGTACCAGCCATGCCCAGGCCAGTGCCGGGGCATGATGTTCACGCAATACCACCGCCATCGGCAGCGCCGCCAGGCCCATGCCAAGGATGCGGAAGCGGTACACGCGCCGTGCCAGCAAGTCGCGGCCACCAGGGCGCGCGCCGGGCCAGCGTGGTGGTTCGGTCGATGGCGGCGTGGAATGGATCACGTTGCCCTTTCCCCTGGGGACGGGCCGATGGTAGCCGGTGTTGCGTCGCAGTGGCCCTGCGCTGGCGCGGAATGTGGATCCGCTCACACCATGCGTATGCGCTTCCACCAGCGTGTCATGCGTTCTTCGCGCACGAACGTGAACAAACCGGCGCCCAAGATGATCGCGATGCCCAGTGCCATGGGCCAGTCCAGACGGTCGTGGAAGATGACGTAGCCCAGCGCCACCGCCCACAGCATCTGGCTGTATTGCGTGGGCGCGACGTGGTTTGCCGGCGCGCGGCGCGTGGCCAGCATCAGCAGCACCGCGGCCAGCGCCGCCAGCAGGCCATAGCCCAGCAGCAACACCAGCTGGTGGCCATCCGGCCAGCGGAAGTCCGCGAGCATGAGCGCGCCGCTTGCCAGCAGCGGGCCGACCACACCGGCGCCGTACAGCGTGATGCGCTTCTCGTGCGGACCGGCCTGGCGCAGGGCGATCATCGACACCGCGCCGGCAAGGCCGCAGGTGATCGCCGCCACATGTCCGCTCCCCAGTACGCGAAAACCAGGTCGCAGCACCACCAGTACTCCGACAAAGCCCGCAACCACCGCCGCCCAACGCCGCCAGCCGACGGTCTCGCCCAGGACCAGCACCGACAGCACGGTGACAAAGATCGGCAGCAGGAAGATCAGCGCAAACGCCTCGGCCATCGGCAAGGCAGTGAAGGCGACCACCGCGGCGACATTGCCGATCGCGCTGGCCACCGCGCGCACGAACCACAACCCCTGTCGCCGCGCGCGCACCAGTGCGTGCCAGCGGTCATCGCGATGGCGAATGAACGGCAGCGCCGTGAATCCCAGCACGGCGCCAAAGAACACCGCCTCATACGCCGGCAAAGAGCCTTCGAGCGCTTTCACGAAGGCGTCGCTCATGGCGTAGGCGGCGAAGGCCATGAAGCCGAGCAGGACGCCGTGGGACATGCGGTTTTCCAGTGGGTGTGGCGGGGCGTCGGTGCGCGACCGGAGTATGCAGCCGGACCCGTCAGGACGCGTGCCCGAAGCAAAATCCATCGACGCATGATTCGGATGCCTTTGCCCGCTGCCGTCCGAATGCACGACGGCAGCGGTGCCGGCAGACGCTCGTGGTGCTCGCGCTACAATGGCCCCCTTTGCCACCCGTCGCTGGAGCTTGCATGGCCACCCGTCTCAACCCGCTGGATCTCTACGATGTGCGTGCGCAGCTCAGCGACGAAGAGCGCATGGTGCAGGACACCGTCGGGCGGTTTGTCGACCAAAAGGTCCTGCCGATCATTGGCGACTGCTTCGACCAGGCGCGCTTTCCGCAAGAGTTGATCCCGGAAATTGCCAGCCTTGGCCTACTCGGCGCGACCATCCCGGAGGAATACGGCGGCGCCGGCATGAACGGCGTGAGCTACGGTTTGATTTGTCAGGAGCTGGAGCGCGGCGATTCCGGCCTGCGCAGCTTCGCCTCGGTGCAGAGCTCGCTGTGCATGTACCCGATTTTCGCCTATGGCAGCGAAGAGCAGAAACGCCAATACCTGCCGCGCATGGCCGCCGGCGAGGTCATTGGCTGCTTTGGCCTGACCGAGCCGCACGGCGGCTCCGACCCGGCCAATATGAAAACCCATGCCAGAAAGGATGGCGACGACTGGGTCATCAACGGCGCCAAGATGTGGATCACCAACGGCAACCTGGCGCATATCGCCATCGTCTGGGCGCAGACCGAGGACGGCATTCGCGGCTTCGTGGTGCCCACCGACAGCGCCGGCTTCAAGGCGCAGGAAATCCACAAGAAAATGAGTTTGCGCGCGTCGGTCACCAGTGCGCTGTTTTTCGACAACGTGCGCGTGCCCGCCAGCGCCATGCTGCCCAAGGTCAAAGGCCTCAAGGGCCCCTTGGGCTGCCTTACCCAAGCGCGCTACGGCATCACCTGGGGTCCAATTGGCGCGGCCCAGGCTTGCCTCAAGGAAGTACTCGACTACACCGCCGAACGCACGCTGTTCAATCGTCCCCTGGCATCCAACCAGGCCGTGCAATTGAAGTTGGCGGACATGGCCCGGCGCATCACCACCGCGCAGCTGCTGTCGTTGCACCTGGGTCGCATGAAGGATGCCGGCACGTTGCAGCCCTCGCATGTGTCACTCGCGAAGTGGAACAATTGCCGCATGGCCATCGACATCGCGCGCCAGTGTCGTGACTTGCTTGGTGGGGCGGGCATCACCACCGAGCATTGCGCCATCCGCCACGCACTGAACCTGGAATCGGTGATTACCTATGAGGGAACCGAGACCGTGCACGAGCTGGTGATCGGCCGCGAGTTGACTGGTATCAACGCGTTCTGATGATCGCCTTCGCCTTGGCGCGAAGGTGGTCAGGAGCGGTGGCGCGCGGGCCGTGCGCACGACGCCGGGCCGGAAGTGCGCGCCGGCGTCGGCCCCGGTCCGCTGCGATTGACAATGGTGCTCCAGGAGCCTGGCTGTGCACGTGCCCGATATCCACATCGAAACCGACCGCCTGCTGTTGCGCTTGCCCGAAGCGGCGGACTTCGACGGGTTTGCGCAGATGATGGCTGACGAGGAGGCTGCGCATTTTATTGGCGGCCGCCTGTCGCGCGCGGCGGCCTGGCGCAAGTTTCTGCAGATGCCGGGCGCCTGGATGACCCAGGGATTCGGAATGTTTGCGGTGGTGGACAAAGTCAGTGGACACTGGCTCGGCCAGCTTGGCCCTTGGCAGCCGGAAGGTTGGCCCGGCACCGAGGTTGGCTGGGCGTTCCGCCGCTCGTCATGGGGCAGGGGCTTTGCCACCGAGGCGGGCCTGGCCGCCGTTGACTGGGCGTTCGAGCATCTGGCTTGGGACCAGGTCATTCATTGCATCGATCCGGACAACGTCGCCTCGCAAAACGTGGCAACCCGGCTGGGATCGAGCGTGATCGGCCCGGCGCGGCTGCCTGAGCCTTATCAGGATCATCCGGTGCAGATGTGGGGTCAAAGCCGTGATGCGTGGACGCGCCGTCGCGCATGAGCCACCTGTCACCCGCGCTTTACTCCACCCTGGCCGAGATCATGCCGGACCTGCACGTGCATTGTGTCGATCCTTGGTGCCTGATCGGCAGCACGGCCGCGTTGCTGCTTGGTGCGCAGGTCGGCGTGGCCGACGTCGATGTGCTTGCCTCGCGCGCCGATGCCGACGCCTTGATGGAGATCTGGGCCGAACGGCGTGAACCTGACCCGGCGATGGCTCATGAGCAACGCTTCCGCTCGCACTTCGCCCGTTTCTGTTTTCCGCACATGATGGTGGAAGTGATGGGCGCGCTGGAGTTGAACGTCGCTGGCAACTGGCAGGCGGTCACGCCGGGGCGGATGGTGTTGGCCGGAGTCGATGGCCTGGCCGTGCCAGTACCGTCAGTGGAGGACCAGATTCGCCTGCTTGAGTCGTTCGGCCGTGTCAAGGATGCGCCGCGCGTGGCTGCCCTGCGCGCGATCACCGAGCCGGTATCGCTTTTGCCTGTTTTGCCTTCCCACTGACGCCGCCTCGCGGCCCGACATCCACACGAAACCAAGTACGCCATGACCACCACACCAGCTGCCATCAGCGCCCGTCACAAGGGCTTCAACCGCGCCGAAATCGTCGACCAGAACTTCATCGAGTTCGTGCAGACATGGGACGGCAACCCGGCGACAGCCGGGCCTGACGACGCGCCGATACAGCCGGGCAGTGCGCTGGACGTTCGCGGCTTTCGCGAGTTGTTCGAATCGCAGCTGATCAGTCGCCACCTGGACTTGATGGCGCGCGTGCTGCGCAAGCAGGACAAGGTGTTCTACACCATCGGCTCCTCTGGCCACGAGGGCAACGCCATGGTCGCGCGGCTGACGCGGCACACCGATCCGGCGTTCCTGCATTACCGCTCCGGTGCGTTCATGGCCGAGCGCTTCCGCAAGTTGCCGGGCATGGACCCGGTGACGGATTCGGCGCTGAGCTTTGCCGCCAGCAAGGCCGATCCGGCCTCCGGCGGACGACACAAGGTGTGGGGCAGCAAGCCATTGTGGGTCCTGCCGCAAACTTCAACGATCGCCTCGCATCTGCCCAAGGCGCTGGGCACGGCGGTGGCCATCGAGCAGGCGCGGCGCATCGGCCACACGCTGCCGATCCCCGCCGACAGCATTGCCGTGTGCAGTTTCGGTGATGCCTCGAGCAACCATGCCACGGCGCAGACGGCGTTCAACGCCGCCGGCTGGACGGCGTATCAGAAGCTGCCCGCGCCGGTGCTGTTCGTGTGCGAGGACAACGGCATCGGCATCTCGGTCAAGACGCCATCGGGCTGGATCGCCAGCAACTTCCAGCAGCGCGCGAACCTGGATTATTTCTTTGCCGACAGCCTGGACCTTGCCACTGGATATGCGCAGATACAGGCCGCCGTGGAGCATTGTCGGCACAGCCGCCGCCCGACGTTTCTGCACATGAGGACCACGCGCTTGATGGGTCACGCCGGCAGCGACTTCGAGATCGAGTGGCGCAGCATTGAAGAGCTGATGGCGCTGGAGGCGACCGATCCGCTGCTGCGCTCCGCTTCGATCGCTCTGGCCGCGGGCATCTACGACAAGCCGGCGCTGCTGGAGTTGTACGAAGCCACGCGCAAGCGCTGCTTTGCCGCCGCCGAGGCTGCGGACAAGCGCCCGCGATTGAGCACGCTGGCCGACGTGATGAAGCCCTTGGCACCGTATTCGCCCGCTGCGGTCAAGGACGAGGCAGAACGTCTGCCCGATGCGGACAAGCGCCTGGCAGTTTTCGGCGGTGTCGATCACCTGCCGGAAAACCTGCCACCGCGCCACCTTGCCATCGTGCTCAACCACGCCTTGCACGATGTGCTGGCCAAGTACCCGCAGTCGCTGGTGTTTGGCGAGGACGTGGCGCAGAAGGGCGGCGTGTACACGGTGACCAAGGGCCTGAACAAGGCGTTCAAGGGTGCGCGCGTCTTCAACACCTTGCTGGACGAGACCATGATCCTGGGCCTGGCCCAGGGTTACGCCAACATGGGCATGCTGCCGATCCCGGAGATCCAGTATCTGGCGTATTTCCACAATGCCTGCGACCAGATTCGCGGGGAAGCTTCGTCACTGCAGTTCTTCTCCAACGGCCAGTACCGCAACCCGATGGTGTTGCGTATCGCCTCGCTTGGTTACCAGCGCGGCTTTGGTGGCCACTTCCACAATGACAACTCGATCACTGCGTTGCGCGACATCCCCGGTCTGGTCGTGGGCTGCGCCAGCCGCGGCGATGACGCGGCGCTGATGCTGCGCACGCTGATGGCACTGGCCAAGGTCGACGGCCGGGTGTGCGCTTTCCTCGAGCCCATCGCCTTGTACATGACCAAGGACCTGTACGCGGCCGGCGACGGACAGTGGCAATTCAACTATCCGGCGCCGGGGCAGGCGATGACGCTGGGCGAGGGACGCGTATACGCCCCCAAGGCCAACGACCTGGTTGTCATCACCTTCGGCAATGGCGTGCCCATGGCGTTGCGCGCGGCGCGCAGCATCGAGGCAGAACTGGGCTGGAAGGTGCGCGTGGTCGACCTGCGTTGGCTGGCGCCGCTCAACGACAGCTTCATCGCCAACCAAGCGCGCAGTGCCAAACGCATCATCGTCCTGGATGAAGGGCGCAAGAGCGCGGGCGTTGGCGAGGGCGTGATCACCGCGATCGTGGAAGCGGGCCTGGGTGCCACGCCGTTGCAGCGCGTGGTGGGAGCGGACACATTCACGCCACTGGCGGGGGCGGCGCTGCTGGTCTTGCCCGGCGAAGCGGATGTGGTGAAAGCCGCGCACGATCTGGCCGCGCGCTGACACGCGCGGTGGTGGTCAGGAGTCGCGGCTGCGGCGATCGATCAGGTGCATCGAGCGTTCGCGGGCAGTCGCCAGCTGGTGCACGCATACCTGGTTGCGACCGTTGAGCTTGGCGCTGTACATGGCCTGATCGGCGCGCTCGATCAGGGTTTCCAGCGTGTCGCCCTCGTGGTGAATGGCGATGCCGATGCTCACCGTCAGCATGGAGGTTTCGCCGTTGGCGGGAATTTCCAGACGGTGCACGCGCCGGCACAGCCGCGTGGCCACTTCCAGCGCCTGGGCGGCGTAGGTCGCATCCAGCAGCACGACGAATTCCTCGCCACCGTAACGGCCGAGCAGGTCCTGCGGTCGCAGTTCGGTGATCAGCGATCTGGCCACCGCAATCAATGCGCGGTCGCCGGAATGATGACCCAGGCGGTCGTTGAGGGATTTGAAGTGGTCCAGGTCCAGAAACAGCAACGCCAGCGGGCGCGCGGGCCTGGCCAGCAGCATCGCGCTGGCGCGCTCGGTCCAGGCGCGGCGGTTGTACACGTCGGTCAAGGCGTCGTGATCGGCCAGCGCACGCACGTCGTCGCGGTCCTGGCGCAAGGTCAGCGCACGGTCGGACAGGCCGATGGCCAGCACGATGGCCTCGAATGCACCCACCGCCAGGCTGGCGTCGTCGAGCCACACCCAGCCCAGCAGGCTGCCACCAAACTGCATGTTGCTGGCTGCCGTCAGCAGGACCAGCGGCACCCAACCCACCAGGAAATATCGCGCTGGCCGGGAACCGCGCACCGCGGCGGCGATGGACGTGAACAGCAGCAACAGCGCCCCCAGCGTCAGCATCGGCGTGAACAGCATCTTTTCCACGTCGATCAACAATGGCACCTGGCTGATGCGCAGCAATACCAGTTGCAGCATGCCCACCGCCAGCGCCAGCACCGGGATGCGCAGCAGCGGCATGTGCCGTTGCAATTGGCAGAAGCGCGCCATGAACAAGGCGGCAAAGGCCACCGATAGCGCCACTGCCGCCGTGTGGATGCCCACCGCACCTTGTGCCAACCATTGCCAGCCCAGCGGATGAAACACGAAGCCGGTTTCCGTGCCCTGGATCAACGCGTAACACAGGATGTAGCCGGCGTACCAGGCGTAGGCCACGTCGTGCAGCATCACCGCGAAACACAGCGCCATGAACACCATCGCCAGCATCACCGAAAAGCAGGCACTGGCAAACACCAGCCAGGTGGAGTCGCGCTGCAGGTATTCGGCCAGTGGCGCCAGCGCAAAGCGCATCGGGCCGTTGCTGGCGACGGTGGGCTCGATCTTGAGCAGGATCGGCGCCGAACCTGCGTGATCGCCAGGAACACGCCACGCCAGGCGCCCATGGCCCGGGATCGCCGGCTGCGGATCAATCAATGCCAGCGGTGATTCCGGTTGCAGGTTGGCGGCGTAGGGCGTGATCACGCTCCACGGCGGCGGATAGATGGCCAGTACGCGCTCGCTGTTGTCCCACGGCGGACGCGTGGCCAGTACCACCCACGCACCACGGTCACCGGTGGCGAATTGCGTGGGTGCGGACGGATCGAAACCACTGAGCTGGCCGGAGGCAAACTCCTGCAGCACCTGTGCGGGCGTGTCCCCGGCACGTACCGGCCGCCATCCACCATCCATCGAGCTGGCCGCCCAGGCGGCACCAGTGCCCAGCAGGATCAGCACGCACAGCAACAACCACCATGGGCGGCCAGATGCATTGGCTGTGGCTTGCTGCACTACCTACACCCCTAATCCTGTGAAATACCGCTCCTGGAGCCCGGCTCGTGCCGCCGGTCACGGCGTGTTCGTGCAGCATCAGCACCTGAATGTAACAGCGGTGCCATCGACGTTGCGCACAGTGCCCTGCGCTCGTTGTTGCAAACGCATCATCCTCATGCAAGCAAGTTGCAAGCCAACGCGGCGGGAATGCGCTGGTGGCCCCTCGTCACGCGCGATTGTCGCCCTGCACTGGATACTTTCCAGAATGTGCCGCATGCGGGCACTTCAATTGCCCTGTTGACGCGGAGAGTCACATGTCCAAGAACCCCACGATCACCGTAGCCGTGCTGGTTGGCAGCCTGCGCGAGGCTTCCATCAACCGCCGCCTGGCGCTTGCGGTGGAACGGCTGGCGCCGGACGACCTTTCCTTCAAACATGTGCCGATCGGCGAACTGCCGCTCTATAACCAGGATTTCGATGCCGACTATCCGGCCGCTGCACGCGAGCTCAAGCAGCAGATCGAGGCCGCTGACGCGCTGCTGTTTGTCACCCCCGAATACAACCGGTCGATTCCCGGAGTGCTCAAGAACGCCATCGACCTGGCCTCCCGGCCATGGGGCACCAACTCGTTTGCCGGCAAGCCCGGTGCGGTGATCGGCGCCTCCATTGGCGCCACCGGTTCGGCGCTGGCGCAACAGCATTTGCGCAACGTCCTGGCCTATGTCGATGTCAGCACGTTGGCGCAACCGGAGGTGTTCGTGCAGTTCAAGGACGACACGCTGATTGATGCCCAAGGGAATGTCGCCAGCCCCGGTACGCAGAAATTCCTGCAGGGCTTTGTCGACCGCTATGTCGCCTGGTTGCGGCAGCACCTGGCCTGAAAAGACCGCAGTTGCCAACGGGGCCTCCCGCGCTGTTCGGCGTGGGCGTTTGCGTGCGCGTCGTCTGGCGCGTTTGCCGAATCACCGCTCCATGTAGCATGACCAACATGGTCCCGCGGCACGAACGTCATCTACACATGGCTGCCCTGTGCCGCCGCTGGCGGCGTTTGCGCTGATGAAAAGCGCGACACTATTGGTCCGCTGGCTGATCACGCTCGCATTGATCGGTGCCGTGATCGCGTTTTTCGCACTCGGTTGGCAGCATCAATTCACCCTGGCGGCGCTGCAGGCCCACCAGCAAGGGCTGGCCGACTACGGCCAGGCGCATCCCTGGCTGCTTGCGGCGGGGTTTTTCTTCGCTTACGTGGCGGTTACCGCGTTGTCCCTGCCGCTGGCGACACTGCTGACCCTGGCTGCCGGCGCGGTGTTTGGCCTGTTCGAAGGCACTCTGCTGGTGTCCTTTGCCTCCGCTATTGGCGCCACGCTGGCGATGCTGGCCAGCCGATACGTGCTGCGCGAGACGGTGCAGGATCGCTTCGGCAAGCGTCTGGCTGCCGTCAACGAGGGTATCGCGCGCGATGGTGCGTTCTATCTGTTTACACTGCGGTTGGTGCCCGTGATTCCGTTTTTCGTGGTCAACCTGGTGATGGGGCTGACTGCGTTGCCGGCGCGCACGTTTTACTGGGTCAGCCAGATCGGCATGCTGGCCGCCACCGTGGTATTCGTGAATGCTGGTACGCAGCTGGCCAGCCTGCATTCGCTCGCGGGGATCCTGTCGCCGCGGATCATCGGTTCGCTGGTGTTGCTGGGTGTGTTTCCGCTGCTGGCACGCTGGGCGGTGATGAAGTTCAAGGCGCGGCGTGTTTATGCGCGCTGGCCGAAACCGAAAAAATTCGACCGCAACCTGGTGGTGATCGGTGCCGGCTCGGCCGGGTTGGTCAGTGCCTACATCGCCGCCACGGTGCGTGCCAAGGTCACGCTGATCGAAAACCACGCGATGGGCGGCGACTGCCTCAACACCGGTTGCGTGCCGTCGAAGGCGTTGATCCATGCCGCCAAGCTGGCTGCGCAGGCGCGCCGTGCCGGGCAGGTCGGCGTGCTGGCAAGTCCGGTACAGGTCGACTTTCGCGCGGTGATGGAGCGCGTGCAGCAGGCGATCAGCACCGTGGCACCGCACGACTCGGTCGAGCGTTACCGGGGACTGGGCGTGGATGTGCAGTGCGGCCAGGCGCGGATTGTTTCGCCATGGGTCGTCGAGGTCGACGGCAAGCCGATCAGCACGCGGGCGATCGTCATTGCCTCGGGCGCGGAGCCGTTCGTGCCGCCGATCGACGGCATCCAGGACAGCGGCTATCTCACCTCTGAAACACTGTGGCAACTGCGCGAGCTGCCGCCACGGCTGCTGGTGATGGGCGGCGGGCCGATCGGCTGTGAACTGGCACAGGCGTTTGCCCGTCTCGGCTCGCGCGTGACCCAGGTCGAGGCCATGGATCGGTTGTTGCTGCGGGAAGACGACGAGGTATCGGCCTTCGTGCACGAACGCCTCAGCGCCGATGGCGTCGACGTGCGCACTGGGCACAAGGCGGTGGCGATCGAGAACGACGCCGACGGCAAGGTGCTGGTGTGCGAGACAGGCAAGCAGCGCGTGCGTCTTGCCTATGACCAGCTGCTGGTGGCCGTAGGCCGCAAACCACGCACGGCCGGCTTTGGCCTGGAGGAACTGGGCATCCCTGCGCCGCGCACGGTGCAAACCGACGCGTATCTGGCCACGCTGTATCCCAACATCTATGCGTGCGGTGATGTAGCCGGTCCGTACCAATTCACCCATACTGCCGCCCATCAAGCCTGGTTCGCCACGGTCAACGCCTTGTTCGGGTCATTCAAGCGTTTTCGCGTGGACTACACGGTAATCCCGGCGGTCACGTTTGTTGATCCGGAAGTCGCTCGCGTGGGGCTCAACGAGCGCGAAGCCACGGACCAGCAGGTTGCCTTTGAGGTGACGCGCTACGAGCTGGCCGGACTGGATCGCGCGATCACCGAAAACCGTGCGTGCGGTTTCATCAAGGTGCTGACCGTGCCGGGCAAGGATCGCATTCTCGGCGCGACCATCGTCAGCCCGCACGCGGGCGAGATGCTGGCCGAATTCGTGTTGGCGATGCGCCACGGACTGGGGTTGAACAAGATCCTCGACACGGTCCACGCGTACCCGACGTGGGTCGAGGCGAACAAATACGCCGCGGGCAACTGGAAGAAGGCGCATGCGCCCGAATCTGTGCTTCGCTGGCTGGCGCGTTATCACAACTGGCGACGTCGATAGGCCCATCATGCGCGGACCCGCCGTCAACCGGTTGAATCAGGAGTCCTTGTCTTGAATGCTGTACTGGCTGCAACCCTTACGCCCTTCGAGCGCAACTTGCGCGTCCACGGCCTGAGCCTGCCGCGCACGCCGCTGGAAGTCCTGCAGGTCAACGTGGGCAAGCTGTGCGACCTGGCCTGCCAGCATTGCCATGTGGAAGCCGGACCCAAGCGCACGGAAATCATGCAGGCGCCCACGGTCGCGCGCGTGCTTGAGCTGCTGGCTGCTGCGCCGGCGATCCATACCGTGGATCTGACCGGTGGCGCGCCGGAGTTGAATCGGCACTTCCGCACCTTGGTGCGCGAGTCGCGGGCGCTGGGCAAGACGGTCATCGATCGCTGCAACCTCACCGTGCTGTTTCGCCCAGGACAGGAAGACACGGCCGACTTCCTCGCCGAACAAGGTGTCAAGGTGGTCGCCTCGCTGCCTTGCTACAGCAAGGCCAACCTCGAGAAACAGCGCGGCCGGCATGTTTTTGACCCGAGTCTGCGCGCCCTGCGCCAGCTAAACGAACTGGGTTACGGCCAGCCCGGCGGCACGCTGGAGCTGGATCTGGTCTACAACCCGCTGGGCGCAAGCTTGCCGCCGTCGCAGGCAACGCTGGAGACGACCTACCGCCGCGAACTGCGCGAACATTTCGGTATCGAGTTCAATCGCCTGTTCACCATCACCAACATGCCGATCAAACGCTTCCTGCACCTGCTGCAGCGCGAGGGTCGCTACGACAGCTACATGCACACCTTGCTGGACGCCTTCAATCCGCAAGCCGCGCACGGCGTGATGTGCCGCAACCTGCTGTCGGTGGACTGGCGTGGCTATCTTTACGACTGCGATTTCAACCAGGCGCTGGAGCTGCCCCAAGGCGGGCACCAGCGCAGCATCTGGGACATCGGCTCACTCACGGACGTCGAGCACGATCCCATCGCGTTCGCCGACCATTGTTATGGCTGCACCGCCGGTGCAGGCAGTTCTTGTGGAGGATCCCTGGCGTGACCATTCATTCTGCAGCGGACACGCGCATCGGACAGTGCGGCGACCCATCCACCGGCGCTGATTCCAGTGCCCAGGCGCAGCAGGCTGCGGTACGCGGCTACTACGGTGAAACCCTGCAGTCGAGCACCGATCTGCGGACCACGGCGTGTTGCAGCATCGGTGCCGTGCCTGAGCAAATTCGGTCGATCCTGGCCAAGGTGCATCCGGAGGTGAGCGAACGCTTCTATGGGTGCGGCTCGCCGCTGCCGCCGGCACTGGAGGGTATGACCGTGCTCGATCTTGGCTGTGGCAGCGGACGTGACGTCTATGTGCTTTCAAGCCTCGTCGGCGAACACGGCCAGGTGATCGGCGTCGACATGACCGCGCGGCAGCTGGAAGTGGCCGAGCGTCATCGCGCATTTCACGCGCAGGCATTCGGACATGCGCAATCCAACGTCACGTTTTATCTGGGCGACCTGGCAAACTTGGATGCGCTGGGCATCGCCGACGCCTCGGTTGATCTGGTGGTCTCCAATTGCGTGCTGAACCTGGTGCCGGACAAGGCGCGCGCATTCGCCGAGATATTCCGCGTGCTCAAGCCTGGCGGCGAACTGTATTTTTCGGACGTGTTCAGCGACCGCCGGCTGCCACGCGCATTACTGGCCGATCCGGTGTTGCTTGGCGAATGTCTGGCCGGCGCGCTGTACGTGGAGGATTTCCGGCGTCTGCTCGCCACTTTGGGCGTGGCCGATGTGCGCGTGTGCGCACGCAGTCCCATCGCGCTGACTGACGCGGCCGTCGAGCAGCGGATCGGTTTTGCCCACTTCGAATCAATCACCTGGCGCGCCTTCAGGCTGCCGCTGGAGGACCGCTGCGAGGATTACGGCCAGGTCGCGACGTACCTGGGCACGATCCCTGGCCACCCGCATCGGTTCGCGCTGGACGACCATCACCTGTTCGACACTGGCAAGCCGCTGTGCGTATGCGGCAACACCGCCGACATGCTGGCGAGCACGCGTTATGCGCCGCACTTCCGCATCGAAGGCGATCAACTCCGACACTATGGTCTGTTCGGCTGTGCGGCGGCCGCGCCGGTCAGCGCAGCGGCTGCCTGCTGCTGAGCTCCCATGGCGCCGCGCCCAGTCCCGGCCGCCGGCACGCTCTCGGTCATCGTGCCGCTGGCGCCCGGCGAGACCGAATGGGAAGGACTGCTGGCGCAGCTGGCGGCATTGCCAGCCGGCAGCGAAGTGGTTGTCGTGCGTGCCGTTGAAGCGGCGGGCGGCAGCGCTGTTGACGCGCCGCTACCGACCGGCTGGCCAGCGCATGTGCGCTATCGCTCGTGCCACGCGCAGGCGGGGCGGGCGCGGCAACTGAATCATGGTGCACGATCAGCCAGTGGCTACTGGCTATGGTTCCTGCATGCCGATTCGCGGCTGCGTGCCGACAGCCTTGATGAGCTGCGCAAATTCGTCGCCAGTGATCGTGACGGCCTTGGCTGGTTCAAGCTGGCTTTCCGTCGTGACGGCCCGCGCTGCATGGTGCTGAATGCGCTCGGTGCCAACTGGCGGGCGCGCTGGCTCGGCTTGCCGTTTGGTGATCAGGGATTGATCCTGCCCAGGCACTCCTTCCAGGCCCTGCACGGATTCGACGAGCACGCCGCCTATGGCGAGGACCATCTGCTGGTGTGGGCTGCGCGCCGAGCCGGCCTGCCTTTGCGCGCCATCCCGGCAACGCTTGAAACCAGCGCGCGCAAGTACGCGCAGCAGGGCTGGATGCGAACCACGTGCAGACATGTGTGGTTGACGCTGGTGCAGGCCTGGCCGGTCTGGCGCGCGCTGCGTCGGGATCGGGCATGACGCCGGCGCTGGCGCTGTTCGTGAAGACCCCCGGATTGTCGCCAGTCAAAACGCGGCTGGCCGCGACGCTGGGAGTGCCGCAAGCCACGCAGTTTTACCGATTGTCTGCGGCAGCGACGATGGCGGTGGCACGGCGTTGCCAGAAGGCCTTGATCCCGTATTGGGCCGTTGCCGAGGCTGACGCGGACGCAAGTCTGGCGTGGTCCGGAGCGGCGCATGTCTGGCAAGGGGAGGGCGCCTTGGGCGCGCGACTGCACAAGGTCTATGCCGAACTGCGCGCACGCCACGGCCGCGTTCTGCTGATCGGTGCCGATGCGCCGCAATTGACCCCGGCCTTGCTCATCGACGCACTGACCGCACTCGACGCGGCGCCGTTCGTTTGCGGGGACGCTGCAGATGGCGGCTTCTGGCTGTTCGGCGGCCGTGAGCCGATTGTATCCAGCGCCTGGCTCGGTGTTCGCTACTCGCAAGCCGACACCGCCGCGCAGCTGCGCCACGCGCTGGCATCGCACGGCCATGTTGCCGGCGCGCCCACGCTTGCCGATGTCGACACCGCGAAGGTACTGCCGGAGCTGGTGCGGACGCTGGCCGCCTTGTCCGAACCACTGGCGGAACAACGTGCATTGCTGCGCTGGCTGCAGGCAACCTTGCAACCTGTGCGGTCACAAAGCGCCCCGCATTTGCCGATGCGCCAGTGATGGCGCAGGCAACAGCGCTGGCGCGCATTGCTCAGCCCAGCATCTTCAGCAATGCCCGCGCGGCAGGTTCGGATGAAGCCGGGTTCTGGCCGGTGATCAGCAGACCGTCGGTGATCACATGGGGTTGGAAGTCACCCGCCTTGCTGTAGTTGCCGCCGTTGTGCTTGAGCACGTCCTCGACCAGGAACGGCACCACCTGGGTCAGGCCAACGGCCTCTTCCTCGGTATTGGTGAAGCCTGTGACCGACTTGCCGCGGACCCACGGTTTGCCATCGGGCGTCTTTGCGTGGCGCAGCACGCCGGGAGCGTGACACACGGCGGCCAGCGGTTTGCCGCTGGCCAGCGTGGCTTCGATCAACGCGATCGAGGCGGCGTCTTCGGCCAGGTCCCACAGTGGGCCATGGCCACCGGGGTAGAACACCGCGTCGTAGTCGGCAGCTTTTACATCCTGCAGCTTGTGCGTGCTGGCCAGGGCAGCTTGCGCCGCCGGGTCAGCCTTGAAGCGGCCAGTGGAGTCGGTTTGCGCCGACGGATCGTCACTGTTGGGATCCACAGGCGGCTGACCGCCATGCGGCGAGGCCACGGTGACCGTCGCACCAGCGTCCTTGAACACGTAGTACGGCGCGGCGAATTCCTCCAACCAGAAACCGGTCTTCTTGCCGGTGTCGCCGAGTTGGTCGTGCGAGGTGAGAACCATCAGGATTTTCATGCTTTGGCCTTGTTTGAAGAGGGAAGGGCCGGCGATCTGCTGCGTCAGGGTTTATTCGCTGGCAACGCGCACCACCAGCTTGCCGAAATTGCTGCCGCTGAGCATGCCGATGAACGCCTGTGGCGCTTGGTCAAGCCCATCGACGATGTCTTCGCGATACTTGATCTTGCCAGCGCTCACCCACGGGCTCATCTGCTGCATGAATTCGCCGAAACGTGGACCGTAGTCATCAAAAATGATGAAGCCCTGCATCCGGATCCGTTGGGCAAGGATGATGCGCGCCAACAGCCCCAGTCGATCAGGCCCTGGTGGTAATGCGGTGTCGTTGTAGTTGGCGATAAGGCCACAGACCGGCACGCGTGCGGAGGTGTTCAACAGCGGCAACACGGCGTCGAACACGGCGCCGCCAACGCTTTCGAAGTACACGTCGATGCCTTGCGGACAGGCCGCCGCCAGCTCGGCGGCGAAGTTGCTGCCGTGGTGGTCGATGCAGGCATCAAATCCCAGCTGTTCCACCACATAACGGCATTTTTCCGCACCGCCGGCGACGCCCACGCTGCAGCAACCCTTGAGTTTGGCAATCTGGCCGACCACCGACCCCACCGCGCCGCTGGCGGCGGCCACGACCACGGTTTCGCCGGGCTTGGGTCGTCCGATGTCGAGCAGCCCCATGTAGGCGGTGAAGCCGGGCATGCCCAGCACACCCAGCGCCAGTGACGGGGTTTCCATCTTTGGATCGAGCTTGCTCAGTCCGTTGCCATCGGACACTGCATGGTCCTGCCAGCCAGTGAAACCGAGCACCAGGTCGCCTTGCTTGAAGTCCGCGTGCCTGGAGGCCTGCACCCGCGACACGGTGCCGCCGACCATGACCTCGCCGATGGCAACGGGCTGCGCGTATGACTTGGCGTCGCTCATGCGCCCGCGCATGTACGGGTCAAGGGAGAGATACAGCGTGCGCAGCAACAGTTCGCCTTCGGCAGGCGTGGGCAAAGGGCTTTCGCGCAGGCGGAAGTTGTCAGGCGTGGGCGCGCCGGTCGGTCGCGAGTCCAGCACGATCGCGCGCTGCATGGTCGGGTTTGAAGACATGGGGTCGCCTCACGGGGATGTAAGCGACCAGCGTAGTCGCTCGCATGTGAGCGTCAGGCGTGGTCAGCGCGGACATTGGGTCAATCACTTCCCGCGGCGACGGTTGAACGTTCCGGAAAGCAGCGGCTCACGCTTTCACGGTTGCGCCAAGCCAGCGCTTGAGTGCTCTACCGCCCACGCGGCGAACGCTGCGGTGGCATGGCCGACGGCGTCTTCCAGCGCGACGCGGCGGCGAGCGTCGGCGACGTCACGCGGTGGCGTGTGCAGGGCTTTTTGCAGCGCCACGCGATCGTGGCGGGTGAGGTGCTGCATCCAGCGATCACTGCTGTCGCCCAGGGCCAAGGCATCGCGCCCGGCGTGGTTGCGGCGCGCGACGTGCCAGGCGTGCTCCAGCGCCCGGCCGAGCACGACGTAGCCGAACTGCGGATCCTGCACCGGGCCAAAGCGTGCCTGCTGGCCGCCGGCTGACAGCGGCCCGAGCTTGAAGCGATCGAGTTTGCCCGCGTAGTAAACGCTGCCGGCCGCGCCCAGGATGCCGCCGACCAAGGCGCCCGCACCAAGGGTGTGACCAACGGTGAGCGCGTCGATGCCAACGCCACCCAAGGCGCCGGCGCCGAAGCCGACGGCGGCGAGGTAGGTGCGGCTGACGCCCCAGGCATGGCGCGCGCGCTCGCTGAAAAGATCGTCGCCAGCAGCCCACGCCAGCTCGCTTTCCTGCCGTTCCAGCCGCTGGTGTTGATAGAGCTTTTCGATGTCGTGGCGCAAGCGCTGCTCGCGCTGGCGTTGCCAGTCGCGCCAGCGCTCGCGCAGGGTCTGCGTGGCCACAGTGCGGTCGGCGCCTTCGTGCAAGGACAGGGTTTCCACATGCCCCAGCATGTCGCCGAGTGCCGTGGCCATCAGCGTGGTGGCCTGATGGTCACGCCGGTGGCGCTGCTCGCGCAAATGCTGCGCCGCGCGCTCCAGCGGTTCGCGCCAGCCGGGTGCGAGTTCGCCGAAGCCGCGCAACAGGCCCAGGTGATCCTCAAACGGCGCTTGCACCGCATTGAAATGGCGCACGATGCGGAAGTACTGGCCCAGCGCAGCTTCCCATGGCGCGCTGAAATCGTCCGCGCCGATCCGGTTGATCAGCGCGAGGCTGGGCTGGCCAGTCCAGCGCAGGATCTCCATCTCCGCCTCGTTCTCGCTGGAATACGGCACCGAGCCGTCGACGACATACAAGATGCCCGCGCCGTCGATGATCGGCCGCAGCAGTTCGCACTCGTCGTGGAAACGTGCTTCACCCGCAT
>JBDTIE010000283.1:0-4622 GCA_039936515.1 Rhodanobacter sp.
GTTGGTGCGATCGACCACCACGAAGTTGCCATCGGCGACCGAGCGCAACGACACGGCGCCGGCCGGATAACTGTCGGCCACCCATTCCCAGCGCTCGCCTTCGCGGTACAGCACGCCATCCTCGGCCAGGATTTCCAGCCACGGCGTGGCGTCGATCGGCCCGAACCGCGCCGCGCCGGTGAAGGGCAATTCAAATGCCGCGCAGCGGATGTGGTCGAGCAGGATCAGCGGCTGGTCGGGGGCGATGCGTGCGTGCTCGGGCGTGGCGTGGCGGAAAAATTCGGGATGGCGCACGAGGTATTGATCCAGTGGATCGGAACTGGCCACCAGCACGCCCAATGAGGACTGCTGACGACGCCCGGCGCGGCCAAAACGCTGCCAGGTGCCGGCGACCGAGCCGGGGTAGCCGTTGAGCACCACCACGTCCAGCGCGCCGATGTCCACGCCCAGCTCCAGCGCCGAGGTGCTGACGATGCCGTCGATGTTGCCGGCGCGCATGTCGCGCTCGGCGGCGCGGCGCTCGGTCGGCAGGTAGCCGCCGCGGTAGGCGCGGATGCGCGGCGGCTTGCGTGGGTCGCTGTCGAACACGTCCTTGAGGTATTTGGTCAGGACCTCGACCAGCGTCCGGCTTTGCGCGAACACCAGCGTTTTCAGGCCGGACTTGATCGCCAGCCGCGCGATGCGGTTGGTTTGCGAACGCGCCGACGCGCGCAACCCCAGGTCGGCATTGACCACCGGCGGGTTCCACAGCAACACATGTTTCTCGCCGCTGGGCGCACCGCTTTCGGTGATGGTGGTGACCGTTTCCTCGACCAGTGCCTGCGCATGCTCGCGCGGGTTGCCGATGGTCGCCGAGCACAGGATGAATTGCGGGCTGACGCCGTAGAACGCGCATACCCGCTTCAGGCGGCGGATGACATTGGCCACGTGCGAGCCGAACACGCCGCGGTAGGTGTGCACCTCGTCGATCACCACGTAGCGCAGGCTTTCGAAAAACTGCGCCCACTTGGTGTGATGCGGCAGGATCGCCTGGTGCAGCATGTCCGGGTTGCTGACCACCACGTCGCCGTGCAGACGGATCGCCTGGCGCGCATCGCCGGGAGTGTCGCCGTCGAAGGTGAAGGCCTTGACGCCAAGCTCGCCGGCCTGGTTCAACGCCAGCAGCTCGGCCACCTGGTCCTGCGCCAATGCCTTGGTCGGGAACAGGTACAGCGCCTTGGCGTTGTCGCGCAGTGCCGCGGCGATGACCGGCAGCGTGTAGCACAGCGATTTGCCCGACGCGGTGGGCGTGACGATGGCCACGTGCTCGCCAGCCTGGCTGGCGGCCCACGCTTGGGCCTGGTGGCTGTACAACTGCGAGATCCCGCGCGCGCGCAATGCCGCCGCCAGCGGTGGCGGCAGGTCGGGCGGCAGCGGGGCAAACGATCCGTCGCGTCCAGGCAGCACGAAGGCGCCGGTAATACGCGCCGCATAACGTCGTGACAACCGCTGTGCAAGCGATTGACCGTCACTTGCGTTGCGCAACACCACGTCATCAGCAGCCTGGTAGCGATCGGGCAGGGCGTTCATGGCGGTTCTCGGCGACGGTTCGCGCCATTACAGCCAGCGGCAGTCTCACTGCATGAGACGAGGCCGACGCGCAGCATCGGCGGCCGGCCGGAATTTGATCGCGGCAATGGTTGAATGGCGCCCGAATGTTGACGTCAGTGCGTGACTTCCGGCACGGCGGCGGCGAAGTGTAATGTTATATTGTCACACCCGTTCAACCCCTCCCAAGACGCACTCGCATGGTCAAGACGTGGTTCGGTGTAGCGCCCGCCAGCGAAAGCTGGCCGGATACGCCGGCCCAACGCATCTGTCGCGGACGAGTGCGCACGCTGCGGCTGATCGTCAGCGGCGCGCTGGCGCTGGTGCTCGCCGGTTGTGTGGTTGGCCCGGATTTTCAACGGCCAGCAACCCCTGACGCGCATGGCTACGGCGCGGAACCGGCTACCACCACGGCGGCCACCGCGCACGTGGCCGCGGGCCAGGCGCAGCACTTCGTTGCCGGCGGGGATGTCTCCGCGCACTGGTGGACACTGTTTCATTCGGCGGCGCTGAATTCGCTGGTCGAGCAATCGCTCGCGCACAACGCGGACCTGGCGGCCGCGCAGGCGGCGCTGACGGTGGCGCGCGAGAATGTTTTGGCTGGTCGCGGCGGTGCGTTTCCGGCGGTCAGTGCCGGCTTTTCCGCCAGCCGTCGGCAGGATCCCCCCGGCTCGCTGGCAGCGGTGCCCAGTTCGAATGCATTCCTGTACAACCTGTTTACCCCGCAGGTCAGCGTTTCGTATGCGCCGGACCTGTTCGGCCTGAACCGGCGAACGCGCGAGTCGGCGCAGGCGCAGGCGCAGGCCGTGCGCTATCAGACGCTCGCCACGCGCATCACTCTGAGCACCAATGTCGTGCTCGCGGCCGTGCAGGAGGCATCGCTGCGGGCGCAAGTGGACGCCACGCGCCAGCTTGTCGCGTTGGACACGCGCGTGCTGCAGATCGGACATGAGCAGTTGGCCAGCGGCTACATCGGCCGGCTGGATGTTGCCGCGCAGGAGTCGCAACTGGCGCAAGTAAACGCCTCGCTCCCGCCCTTGCTCAAGCAGCTGGGACAGCAGCAACACCTGTTGGCGGTGCTGGTCGGGCGCATGCCGGCGCAGGCGACGGCCGCGGGCTTTGACCTGACGCAACTGCAACTGCCGCCGAACCTGCCATTGAGCCTGCCCTCAAGATTGGTGCGGCAGCGCCCGGACGTGCTGCAGGCCGAAGCCAACTTGCATGCCGCCAGCGCGCAGGTTGGCGTGGCCATTGCCAACCGGCTGCCCAATATCGTGTTGAGCGCGGACTTGGGCAGCACGGCCTTGGCGATCGGCCAATTGTTCAAGCCCGGCACCGGTTTCTGGGACGTGGGTGCTGACCTTGCCACCCCGATCTTCCAAGGTGGGACGCTGCTGCACCAGGAACGCGGCGCCAAGGCCGCCTATGCGCAGGCCGCCGCGCAATACCGCAGCACCGTGCTGACCGCCATGCAGGATGTGGCCGACACACTGACCGCACTGCAGCAGGATGCCGACGGACTGCATGCCGCCGCCGACGCCGCAAGCGCTGCGCAGGTCACGCTGGATTTGTCCCGGCGCCAATGGCAGGACGGCTATGCCGGCTACCTTGCCCTGTTGAGCGCCGAGCAATCCTGGCAACAGGCACACATAGCCCTGGTGCAGGCGCAAGCGTTGCGCCTTGCCGACACCGCGGCGCTGTTCCAGGCGTTGGGTGGCGGCTGGTGGAATGACGTCGATACCGGCAGGGATGATCTGGCCGTGCCGGCTCCGGTGCACGTGGCAGCAACGCGGGATACAGATGAAAATTGAATGCGGCCGCAGCATGCGGCAAGCTTCGCGGCGACGTCGGCTCGGGCGATGGCTGCTCGCCGGCGCTTTGCTCTCGGGGACAATGGTTGCCGGCGGCTGCGCGCGCAAAGCCGACGATGCTGTGGCAGCGCCGGTCGTCGCACGCAATGCCACGTTGACTGCGGCGCAGAAGCAACACGTGCAGCTGTACACGCTGACGGCCTCCAGCTATCGACGCACGGTGCAGACCACTGGCGTGGTGGATTTCGACAACGACCAGGCCACCAGCGTGCTCGCACCGTTCTCCGGGCCGGTGTCACGTTTGCTGGTCGCGGTGGGCGACAAGGTGGCCAAGGGGCAGCCGCTGGCACAGGTGGATTCGGCGGATTTTGCCGCAGCCGTGGGCAACTACCGCAAGGCGCTGGTGGTGGCCCGCAATGCGCGCCAGCTTGCCGCCATGGACGCGGATCTGGTGCGCCACGACGGTATCGCCGGCCGTGAGGCAACCCAGGCCGCAGCCGACGCGGCCAGTGCCGAGGCCGATCGTGCCGCGGCGCTACAGGCGCTGGTGGCGCTGGGCGTGCAGCCGGCAGTCATCAAGGACATACAGTCCGGCCGCCCGGTCAGCCACGCGGCAGGCACGATTCGCGCTCCGATTGCCGGCACCGTCGTGGAGAAACTGATCACGCCGGGCCAACTTCTGCAGGCCGGAACCACGGCGTGTTTCACCGTCGCCGACTTGTCGCGGATGTGGGTCATGGCGCAGCTTTCCGGCGCGGACGTGGCGTCGGTGCAAGTGGGCGACCGTGCTGACGTCGTGCTTGATACCGGCGCCAAAACCCTGCACGGCACGGTGGCCAGCATCCCGGCGCTGGTCAACGCCGATACCGGCGCGGTGCAAGCCCGGGTGCGTGTGGGCAACCCCGACGGTGTCCTGAAAAAGCGCATGTACGTCAACGTGCTGCTGCACTCACGGCAGGCATTGAGTGGTCTGCTGGTGCCAGTGTCGGCGCTGCTGCGCGATGACGAGAACCTGCCATTTGTCTACGTCGTTCAGCGGGACGGGAGCTATGCGCGGCAGAGGGTTACCACCGGTGATCGCCAAGGCGATCGCGTAAATGTCACCGCCGGCCTGCATGCCGGCGAGCAGGTGGTGGTCGACGGCGGCATTTTCGTCCAGTTCATGCAAAGCCAGTGAGTACCCAGCCGTTGCCGGAAGGCACGCCGCCGCCAGCGGCGTCGCTC
>JBDTIE010000284.1:0-7076 GCA_039936515.1 Rhodanobacter sp.
GGATCAGGCTCAGCGTTCGCCGCCGGGCCAGCGCCGCCAGGCCCAGGCGGAGAGCCGGATGCGCGCCCGGCGCCACGCGCCGCGCCAGCCACAGCAGGCCGGCGGCCAGCAGCGTGGCAATGATCGCGACGCCGGTCAGGCTGGCGGCGAGAATGCCGGCAAGTTTCAGCGAGCCGCTCTGGCTCCAGATCAGCGCCAGGGCCACAACCACCGGCAGCAGGTAAAGCACGTCGAAGCGACGGCTGCGACGCACGTTGCTTTGCCGGAACACCGCCACTGGCGGCACTTGTGCCAATCGCGCGAGCGGCGGCAAGGCAAAACCCAGCAGCACCGCCAAACCCATCGCCGCGGCGGCCAGAGCCGGCGCCAGTGGCAGGCTGGTTGGCACGTTGCCGAACAGCGTGCTGGCGTAATGCCATGCCAGCTGCGCGAGGCCCAGGCTCAGCGCCCAGCCCAGCACCAGCGCGGGCAGCGCCAGCGCGCCCAGGGTTGCCAGCAGCAGTCCGAGCACGCGCCCTCGTGAGGTGCCCAGCGCCCGCAGCAACGCCACCTCGTTCACCTTGCGCCGCGCGTAGCGCTGCGCAGACAGGGCAATGGCAATGCCGGCCAGCAGCGCCGACAGCAGGGCGGTCAGGCGCAGGAACGCGCCCGCGCGGTCGAACGCGCTGCGCATGCGCTCCTGCGTCTGTTCCGGCGTGATCCACTGCGCACCTTGCGGCAGCGTGGTGGATTGCGCCCAGCGTTGCCAGGCCTGCAGTGCCTCGGGCGCACCGGCCAGCAGCAGCCGGTGGCGCGCGCGACTGCCGGGACCCAGCAGGCCGGCACCTCGGGCATCGGCCAGGTTCATCAGCGCCCGCGGCGCCAGCGCCAGCAACTCACCACCATCGGGTTGGCGCAGCAGTTCAGCGCCGATGGTCAGGTCGCGTCCGCCCAGTTGCAATGGCTGGCCAACGGCCAGGCCAAGTGCGGCCAGCGCGCGTTGATCCAGGTACACCTGGCCGGCCGCCGGTGCGTGGGCTTGACGCGCCGCGCCAGATGCATCGCGCACCTCAAGCTTGCCGCGCAGCGGGTAGGCCGCGTCGACTGCGAGCACGTCCAGCAATTGCGTCTGCTCGTGCGCAAACGCCACGCTGGGGAAACCCGCGCTGCGCGTGACCTGCAGCCCACGCTGGCGCGCAGCCGCCACATAGCTGTCGTCCAGCGGTTGCGTGCTGGCGACGCCAAGGTCACCGCCGATGAGTTCGGCGGCCCCGGCCAGCAGGCCGCGCTCGATGCGCGTGGCCAGCGTCGCCACCACGCCCAAGGCCACCACCGCCAGTACCAGCGAGGCCACGAGCGTGCGCAACTCGGGCAGGTGCCATTCGCGGCGCAGCGAACGCAGCGCCAGCAGCAGGATGTTCACGCCGACAGTTCCGTGGCCGTCGGCAGCGTGCTGCCTTGTTCAAGCGTCACCCGCCGCGTGCAGCGCGCCGCCAGCGTGGCATCGTGGGTGACCAGCACCAGCGTGGTGTGGTGGTCGCGATTGAGCGCAAACAGCAGGTCGGCGATGTGCGCCCCGGTACGCTGGTCGAGGTTGCCGGTGGGCTCGTCGGCAAACAGCACGCGCGGCGCGTGCACAAAGGCGCGGGCAATGGCCACGCGCTGCTGTTCCCCGCCGGACAACTGCGCCGGATAGTGCCGCCGCCGCGTGCCCAGGCCGACCGCGTCCAGTGCCTGGCGCGCCAGTGCGCGCGCATCGGCGCGGCCTTCAAGCTCCAGTGGCAGCATGACGTTCTCTTCGGCGGTCAAGGCCGGCAGCAGGTGGAACGCCTGGAACACGAAGCCGACCAGGCGCCGGCGCAAGTCGGCGCGTGCTTCCTCGTCGAGCGTTTCCAGCGCATGGCCGTCGAGCCGCACGCTGCCGCTGCTGGGCGTGTCCAAGCCGGCCAGCAGCCCGAGCAGGGTGGTTTTCCCGAGCCCGAGGCGCCGACGATGGCGAAGCTCTCGCCCACATCGATGCGCAGGCTGACGCCACGCAGGATGTCCAGCTGGCCCTCGGGCCCGCTGACGGACTTGCTAACATCACGGGCCTCAAGCAGCGGGCCGGACGAATCACTCATGCGTGGATACCTGAAGTGGGGAGCATTGCTGCTGGCGTTCGGTGTGGCCCACGCCGTGCCGGCGACGCCGCAAACCATCGTGGTGCTGGGTGACTCGCTGTCGGCGGCACACAACATGCCGGTGACTTCGGGTTGGGTGCACCTTCTGCAGCAGCGCACCGCCAACATGGTGCCGAAGTGGCGCGTGGTCAATGCCAGCATCAGCGGCGAGACCTCGCTCAGTGCGCGCCAACGCCTGCCGGCATTGCTCAAGTCCAGCCGTCCGCGCGTGCTGGTGATCGAACTGGGTGCCAACGATGGCTTGCGCGGGCTGCCGCTGCCGGCGTTGCGCGACAACCTGGAGGCGATGCTGGACATGGCCCGCGCCGCGCGGGTGCGGGTACTGCTGGTAGGTATCGAACTGCCGGTGAACTACGGCCCGCGCTACCGCGACGGCCTGCGTGCAATGTATGCGCAACTTTCGCAGCGCCACCAGCTGGCGCTGGTGCCGTTCCTGCTAGAAGGCGTGGCGATGGACCCGGCGTTGATGCAAGCCGACGGCCTGCACCCGACAGCCGCTGCGCAACCGCGCCTGCTGCAAACCGTCTGGCCGTATTTGCTGCCGTTGTTGCGCAGCGAATGATCCGCGTGGGGCGCAGAACCGCCTGAAACCGGGCTTCGCCAACCCGTGCCTGCGTATTCACGGCCACATCACCATCGCGCCCGTAGCTTTTCACAAATGTGAAGACCCACGGAGGAGACGCCATGACGGTACATGAAGAGCAGGCCGGGTTGATTTTGCTGGTCGAGGACAACCGCCAGATCGCTGAAATGGTCGGTGAGTTCCTTGAGCGCCTTGGTTATTCGGTGGACTACGCGGCCGACGGCGTGAGCGGCCTGCATCTGGCTGTTTCCAACAGCTATGACGTCATCGTGCTGGACCTGATGCTGCCGGGTCTGGATGGCCTGGAGGTCTGCCGCAAGCTGCGCAAGGAAGCGAAGAACGCCACGCCGGTGCTTATGCTCACCGCGCGCGACACGCTCGAAGACAAACTTGTCGGGCTGGAAGCGGGCGCCGACGACTATCTGGTCAAGCCGTTCGAGATACGCGAGTTGGAAGCGCGCGTGCGCGCGTTGATCCGCCGTGACCGCCGCCAGGTATCGACCGAAGTGCTCACCGTGGGTGACATGACACTGGATACCGCCACCTTGCGCCTGACCCGCGATGGTCAGGAACTCACCGTCTCGCCGATCGGCCTGAAGCTGCTGGCGATCCTGATGCGCGAGTCGCCGCGGGTCGTCAGCCGACGCGATATCGAGCGCGAGATCTGGGGTGACATGCTGCCGGACTCGGACACCTTGCGCTCGCATCTGTACAACTTGCGCCGCGTCATTGACAAACCCTTCCCACGTCCACTGCTACATACCATCCATTCGGCAGGTTACCGTCTCGCGGATCTCGAAGCGGAGGTGGCCACCACAACGCAGACCGCCTGACCTCTTCCGGTAAGAAAATCCCAATGCAAAGCCCCAAGGCTGCCACACCTGCGTCCCGGCCCGGAGCGTTTCGCCGACGCGTGGCCTGGGTGTTCGGGTTGCAGTTTGTGGTCGTCATCATCATCAGTCTGATGGGCGTGTACGACGTGGCGCCGGCCTTGCCGGTGCTGGCCGTGATCTTCTGCACCACGGTGCTGGCGTGGCTCGCGGTACGTCACGAGTGGCGTTCCGTACGGCGTTTGGCGCGCATGGTGGGTCGGCTGGACGACCACGCGCCGGACCCGGGGTCATTGCGGCTGGAGGAGCTTTCCTCGCAAACCGACGCGGATGTGGTGGCGCTGGCGCGTGGGCTGCAGGGTTTCGCACGGCGGATTGCCGACTACAACCAGCGCGAGCGCAGCTTCACCCGCGACGCCAGCCACGAGCTGCGCAGTCCGCTGACGGTGATCAAGATGTCGGTCGACATGCTGGCCGACGAAAGCGGGATGAGCGACTTTGGTGCCCGCTCGGTACGCCGCATCCGCCGCGCCAGCCTGGAAATGGAAGCGCTGGTGGAGGCAATGCTGGTGCTGGCCCGCGAGCCGGACGAGCATGCCGAAGCGGAGTACTTCGTCGTCAACGACGTGCTGCGCGCGGAACTGGCCTCGGCGCGCGAGCTGCTGTCCGGACGTCCGGTCGAACTGCAACTGGAAGAACCCGCGCGCTTCGCCTTGAGCGGTTCAGCGCGCGGGTTCGCAGTCCTGTGCTGGCAGCTCATCCGCAATGCCTGCCAGCAGACCGAGGAAGGCCGCGTGGTCGTGCGCATCGCGCCGGGGCAGGTCACGGTAAGCAATCTGGATCGTCCGGTGGCGGCAGTGTCCGTGGGCCAGGGTCCGCAGCGGGTGCATGGCGCCAGCCGCCATGGCTTCGAACTGGCCATTGCCCAACGCATCAGCGACCGCTTCGATTGGCCGCTGGAACTGCAGACACTGGGCGACCGGCAAAACATCGCCCGCATCCACCTGGCCAGGACCCTGCCGGTGGAAGTAGCCGCGCCGGTGCCGACGCACGCGCGTCGTTAGTCAGAGCGTTAACGCGCGCCAGCCTCCATACCGAAAATGTCGCCTCGACACCAACCGGCTGGACGCAAAATCAGGCGCTCAACGCAGCATCCACGGCAAAGTCACAGCCGGTACGCGCTTTCACGTCGTCCACGCTCACACCCTCATTGAGTTCGATCAAGGTCAGGCCGTGACCCTTGTCGACCTTGAACACGCACAGGTCGGTGATGATCAGGTCCACCACCTGCTTGCCGGTCAGAGGCAAGTCGCAGCTGGTCTTGATCTTCGGCGAGCCGTCCTTCGCGTTGTGCTCCATCAGCACCACCACGCGCTTGACGCCGCTGACCAGGTCCATCGCACCACCCGGGCCCTTGACCATCTTGCCCGGCACCATCCAGTTGGCGAGGTCGCCTGTGGCCGACACTTCCAGCCCGCCCAGGATCGACAAGTCGATATGCCCGCCGCGAATCATCGCGAACGAGTCGGCGCTGGAGAAGAAGCTGGAGCCGGGCAGGGTGGTGATGGTCTGCTTGCCGGCGTTGATCAGGTCCGGGTCAAGCTGGTCCTCGGTCGGGAATGGACCGATGCCGAGCAAGCCGTTTTCCGACTGCAGCGTGACGTTGACATGCTCGGGGATGTGGTTGGCGACCATGGTCGGGATGCCGATGCCGAGGTTGACGTAGAAGCCGTCCTGCAATTCCTTCGCGGCGCGTTTGGCCATCGCCACGCGGGTGGGGTTTTCCTTGCCGGCCACCACGCCGGCGATGGTGCGGAACTCGATGCGCTTCTCGAAGTGCGCGCCCTGCACGATGCGGTCGACGTAGATGCCCGGCACGTGGATGTTGTTCGGATCAAGCTCGCCCACCGGCACCAGGTGCTCGACCTCGGCCACGCAGGCCTTGCCACAGGTGGCGATCATCGGATTGAAGTTGCGTGCGGTTTCGCGGAACACCAGGTTGCCATGGGCGTCACCCTTCCACGCCTTGACGATGGAAAGGTCCGCGTGGATCGCCTCTTCCAGCACGTATTCGCGGCCATCAAACACCTTGGTTTCCTTGCCTTCGGCCAGCTTGGTGCCAAAGCCGGTACGCGTGTAGAACCCGGGGATGCCCGCGCCACCAGCACGCAATTTCTCCGCCAGCGTGCCCTGCGGTGTCAGGTGCAACTCCAGCTCCCCGGCCAGCGTCTGCCGCTCGAACTCCTTGTTCTCGCCCACGTACGAGGCGTACACGCGCTTGACCTGGTGCGTCTTCAGCAACGGTCCCATGCCGAAGTCATCCACGCCCGCGTTGTTGCCGACGATGGTCAGGTCCTTGGTCCCCGCCTCCAGCAGCGCGCCGATCAGGTTTTCCGGGATGCCGCACAAACCGAAGCCGCCGGCCGCAATCGTCATGCCGTCAAACAGCAAGCCGTCCAGCGCCTTCGTCGCGCTCAGGTAAACCTTGTCCATCGTCCTACCCGCCTGCAGAAGAGTCAGCTTGCAAGGATACGACGGATTGCCCCGCGCCTGCCTCGTACCAAGGTCCAAGACGGATTGGCGACGTCATCGGCGACGCTTTGCGCATTAGTGAACGCGCCTCCACCGACGGCAGCCAGGTAACGTGGATCGCTATACTCGCCACGTCCGTGAGGGAGATCCACAATGAGTCCGCGTTACCTGCTTTTCGCCCTGAGTGCGCTTGGAATGACCGCCATGAGCCATGCTGCAGTTCCTCCGGTGCTGGCGATCCACGGTGGCGCCGGGGTGATCACGCGGGAGATGACGCCGGCAAGGGAAAGGGCGGTGCGCGCGGCGCTGACACAGGCACTGCACAGCGGCTACGCCCAGCTCAAGGCCGGCAAACCGGCGCTGACCGCGGTGACCGCTGCGATAACGGTGCTGGAGGACGACCCCAACTTCAACGCCGGCAAGGGCGCGGTGTTTACCCACGACGGCAAGAATGAACTGGACGCGGCGATCATGGACGGCAACACGTTGCGTGCCGGCGCGGTGGCCAACGTGCAGCAGATCAGGAACCCGATCCTGTTGGCCCGCGCGGTGATGGAGCAGTCGTCGCACGTGATGCTGGCGGGGCCTGGCGCCGAGGCGTTCGCCCAAAGCATCGGCATGGCGCTGGTCGACCCGGCGTATTTCCGCACCGAGGCGCGCTGGCAGCAACTGCAGAAGGCGTTGAAGGAAGACGCCGCCGGGCGGCCGCATGCGGACATCGAGACGGCCAGACACTTCGGCACGGTCGGCGCCGTCGCGCTGGATGCGCAAGGCCATCTTGCGGCCGGCACTTCAACTGGCGGCATGACCGACAAGCGCTGGGGGCGCGTCGGCGATTCACCGATCATCGGCGCGGGCACTTACGCCAACAGCGACTGTGCGGTGTCCGGCACCGGCTGGGGTGAGTACTACCTGCGCACGGTGGCTGCGCATTCGATCTGCATGCGCGTGTCGCAGATGCGCATACCGATC
>JBDTIE010000285.1:0-5337 GCA_039936515.1 Rhodanobacter sp.
CGACAGGCTGAGCAGGTTGCCGTAGTCGTCCGACGAGCCGACCAGAGTGTCTCCGGTGCCGCTCACCGCGCCATTCATGTGCGCCTGGTTGACGAAGATGTGCGCATACGATGCGTTGAGTTCGAAATGCTCGCTGGCCTTGTAGCCGACGCCGACGGTGGCCAGCTTGCGCGTGGAGTCAGGCACGCGCGGGCTGCGGGTGGCGGCGTACGTCGGGGTGGAATCCACGGCGATGCCGCCGCGCAGCGTCAGGCGGTCGCTGAGGTAGTAGTCACCACCCACCGACGCGTACCAGGTATTGCGCCAGTTGAACGGCTCCACGCTGTCCGGCTGTCCCGGATTGCCGTATTCCACGCGCAGGTTCTTGAACACATCCCACTTCGTGTACGCCAGATCAATGCCCAAGCCGAACTTTTCGTCCTGGTGCCAGTAACTGGCGCTGATCACCGCCGGGGTCGTGAAGTTGGCGCTGCCCGTGCTGTGCGCGAATGGCGGGATCGAACCGGCCAGCGCCGGATTGGCCAGCAGCATGTCGTAGCCCGGCGTGGTGGTGAAATTGCCGGTGCCCTCCAGGCGATGCTTGATCTCGGAGCGATAGTTGAGCGCCAGCTTGTCGTTCGCCGTGAGCTTCCAGTAGCCGGCAAGCTGCCAGCCATAGCCCATGTCGTCGCCCTTGATGCGTGCCAGCCCATCGGCACCCATCGGCGTGGCTGCAGCCACGCCAGCGGCGGCGGCCTGACCCTGCTGCACGGCCGCCTGGATCATCGCTGCCGCCTGCGCCGGCGGGATCTGCCCGGCGGCGGCAGCCGCCTGGATCTGCGCCACGCCAGCGGCGGTCTTGGCCTGGATGCCCTGCTGCACGCTCAGGCCGATGGCGTTGTAGTTGATCGCCGAGGTCAGCTCAGCGGAGGTCTTCTGCGCGATGACACTGGCGCCGATGCTGAAGCTGTCGGTGACAGCAAACGATGCCGACAACGTGGCATCGAGCGACTGGAACTTGGACTTGATGCCGTTGTAGCGGCCAACCCAGTTGCTGTCGTATTCGGTCTGGAAGCCGAACGGCACGGAAAAGCCCGCGCCCACGTGCACCCGATCGCTCACCTGGGTGGCAAAGAACAGTGCCGGCACCGGCAACGTGGTTCCGGCGTCACCGCCATTGCCGCCGCTTATGGGCCGACCCAGCACGTCGTGGCCGCTGCCGCTGAACTTGGTGCTGAAGTTGATCCCGGTCACATCCGCCTGGAAATACGTGCCCTTGAGGTCAGTCATCGCTGCCGGGTTGTTGGCTACGACCGAGACATCACCGCCGGCGGTGGCCGAACCGGCATACGCACGACCCAGGCCCTTGGCGCTGTTCTCCTTGAGCTGGAAAGCGCTGGCATTGGCCAGGCCCGGAACCACCAACACGCCCGCCACCGCCGCGCTCAGCGCAGCCAGGACGAGCGGACGGGCATGGCCGGCCAGGGAACGGAAAGACTTGTGCATGGACAACTCCTGCTTGTCAGTAGAGGGACCAAGAGAATGCGTCGACAACGAATTCATACGGTCGTTTGAAGGTTCGTGCGACTGTGCCCGCTCGCCGATAGCGTTGCAAGTGCCGGCGCAGCAAAGAAAGAAGCATGGCGCCACCGCGATGGACACCGCATGGGTGCGGCACATGCGCCGCCGCGTGCCGCGCTGCCTGCTACGCTCCACTCCCTGTCCGCGCCCGGAAACGGCCATGCAATGCTTCGTCTATGCCAGCACCCGCAAGCCGGACACTTATGTGTGGTTGGCAGTGCGCGATGAAACCAGCGTGTTGCCGGAGTCGCTCATGCTGCTGCTGGGCGAGCTGCACTTCGTGCTGGAGGTGCAACTGGACGACCAGCGCCGACTGCCAGTGGAGGATGCCGAGGTGGTGATGGAACATCTGCGCACGCAACGCTGGCACCTGCAACTGCCACCGAGCGAGACGCTGGCCACCGCCACCCAGGCACCGATGAACGAGCCGCTGCGGGACGGGCGCGACGAGCGCGAAAGCTGACTTTCGTGCACGCGACCGCGGCATGCCGTCGCCTCGCGCTTAACACTTGGTTACCGTCTGTGCGGGCAACGATTTCTATACTGTGGGGATGACTCAGCCCAAACTGCGACGCCACCGTTTTCCACTGCAGGCCTTGGCGTGGTTTGTACCCAGCCTGCTGGCGGTTGCCCTGGCCGGCGTCGTCACCCACCCGCTTACCCTGATCCCGCTGCTGATCGCCAACGCGCTGAGCATGGCGGCAAGTTGTCATGCGCTGGGCTTTGACCTGGAGCCGGGCTTTGCACGCACGGCGATGCGTCGTGGCGCCACGCATCTGGTGTTGTTCACCACCTACACCGCCGTGGTATTTGCGCTGGTGGCGTGGCCGATGCTGCAGCTGAGCCAGGCGCCGACCCTGGGGGCGGCGCTCACGCTGGCGGCAACGCTGCTGCTGGCACTGTCCCTGCTGTGGCGGTTATGGCCTGCCTTCGGGCTGGTCTTTGTCTGGGATGACGCCTACCCGGCACAAGCCGATGCGTCGTGGATATTCACTGCGGCCGCTCGCAGCATGGCCTTTGGTCGGCACCTGTCGCGCGAGGAGCGCTTCTTCACTCATTTCCTGCCGGCGGCGCTGGCGTTGCTGGCGCTGGCCTTTGGTGCGATCGCACTGGCCGGTCTGTACGGCGTGTTGCCGCCAGAGCCCCGTGTGGCCGCGCTGGCGTTGTATGGCACCGTACTGTTGCCACTGGGATGTTTGGTCATCGCCAACCGTACCGTGCACGCGCTGCTCAGCGAACACGGCGATCGCGCATCGCGTCCGCGCGAGGGTGCCGTCGCGGCCGACATCGAACCGCTGTTGGCGCCAGCCGCCCTTGCCCCGCCTGCGCCGGTTGCCGTCGACGCCGAGGCGGCGCTCAGCCACGACCCGCGCGCCGACACGCCGGATCCGGCACAGCGACTGCTGGCGGCCACGCGCGATGGCGACATCGACCGCGCGCTGGCACTGGTGGAAGCTGGTGCCGACCCGAATGCCGCGCCGTCCACGACGGATCGCGATCAGCGTCCAGTGCTGATGCTGGCGGCACTGCTGCCGGACACGCGTCTGCTGCGCGCGCTGATCGCGCGCGGCGCGGACGTGAACCGTGCCAGCGGGGGCCTTACCCCGCTTCTGGCCGCCACACGCGATAGTTGGCACGGGCGCGCCGAAGCGGTGATGACCCTGCTGGCAAACGGCGCGGACGCCTTGGCCACCGACAGCGCCGGCAACACCGCGCTGCATGGCGCGGTCCTGAGCGCCGAGCCGGGGGTAGCCGCCATGCTGCTGGACGCGGCCGCCTCCATCAACGCCACCAACGTGGCCGGCGACAGCGCGCTGGCCGTTGCCTGTCGCGCGGCAAACTGGCCGTTGCTGGCGTTTCTGCTCGAACGTGGCGCCAAGCCGGCGTTGCCCGATGCCACGCCGGCGCTGGTGGCCGCCGCCGGCATTGCCGACGACGACCCGCGTGGCGTCAAGTTGCTGCTCAAGCAGCGCGCCGCGGTCAATGCGCAGGATGCCCAGGGCCGCAGCGCGCTGCTGGCAGCGGCGGCCGAAGGCCATGAGCAGATCGCGCACGCGCTGCGTGCCGCCAACGCCGACGTCAACCTGGTCGACGCCCACGGCAGCACCGCACTGATGGAAGCTGCGCGTGCCGGTGCCACCGCCATCGTGCAGTTGCTCGGTGAGGCACAGGCCGACGTGAGCGTACGTGACCAGCACGGCCGCGATGCGCTGACCCTGGCGTGCCAATCGCCACGCGCCCATGCCCAGACCGTCCGCGCCCTGCTCGCACTCGGCGCTGACGCCACCGCTGCCGGCGCCGACGGCCGCAGCGCGCTCGATCACGCCGCAGCGTCCGGACGCTGGGACCTGGTGGCCTTGCTGGACCCGCAAACGCCACTGCCGGCCAGTCTTTCCACCGACCTGCTGACGGCCGGCGCGGACACGCCCGGGCATTTGCTGGACGCGCTGCGCTTCGGCCACTGGGCCATCGTTTCCACCTTTGCCGAACGTGCGCACGAATGGCCGCAGATGCAGCTGGCTGCGCTTTACCTGGAACTGGCGACTCCGGGGCTGGGCGCGGCGCGGCACTGGCTGCTGGAGCACGGGCTGGAAGCCGAAGCGCGGTTGCAAGCGGACACCGACAGCGACCCGGCCGATGCCCAGGCCGCCACGCCACGCATCGGCGTGCGGCTGTTCGAGGCCTTGCTGCAGCGCTTGCCATCAACGTGCGAGGCGCTGGAGGATCTGCTGCACGCCGGCGCCAGTCCGGCCGGAGCCGGAGCAATGGCAACGGCGCTGTCTGCGCTCGATGCATCCAACGCCGGCAGTTTGCCGCAGCGTCTGCTCGACGCCGGCGCCGATCCCTTCGCGCCCGATGCCCACGGCCGCACGCCAGTGCACCTGGCAGCAGCCAAAGGCTTGACCGACACCCTGCAGGCCCTGCTCGAGCGCGGCTGCAACCCGGGCACACGCGACCACGAAGGACGCACGCCGCTGTTTGCCGCGCTTGAACACGGCGCCGTCGCCCTGCCGCTGGTGCGCGCGTTGATCGCGCATGGTGCCGATCCGGAAGCCGCCGACAGCAATGGCGAGACGGTGCTCGGCCTGGCCCTGGAGCATCCCGAACTGGAACGCTGGCTGGACTGGCGTGACTGGACGCGGCCCAACCGCCCGCTGCGTGCCGATGACCTGCCCGCTGCGGCCGCCGCTGGCGCGCTGGCCGCGGTGCAGCGCCTGCTGGAGCTGGGCTTTGCCGTGGACGCGCGCGATGCGCAAGGCGCCACCGCCCTGTTGCGCGCGTGTGGCAGTGGCCACGACAGTATCGTCGCCTGTTTGCTCGACGCCGGCGCGGACCCGGCATTGACCGCTCCCAGCGGGATGACTGCGCTGGCAGCCGCGGCCGGCGCGCGCCAGGTCGCGGTGGTGAACCTGCTGCTGGCAAGGCACGTGGCCGTGGACCAACCCTTGCCCAATGCCGCCACGGCGCTGATGGTGGCTGCCGCGTTGGGCTATCCGGAAATCGTCGAGGCCTTGCTGGCCGCCGGCGCCAACGCCAACGCGGCAGGTGCTGCCGGGCGCAACGCGCTGCACGCGGTGGCGCAGTTCAGCTATGAGCACAACGACAGCCTGCGCGCGCGCCGGCTCTTCGATGTGTTGCTCAAGCACGGCGCCGACATCAACCACGCCGACGCCGAAGGCACGACGCCCTTGCTGTTGCTGTTGGGTGCGCACATGCGCCCCGGCAGCGACTGCGATGTCACCCATGTGGGTGCGCTGGTGCCGGTGCTGCTGGATG
>JBDTIE010000286.1:0-9084 GCA_039936515.1 Rhodanobacter sp.
GATTGCCCGTGGCAACGATGATCTCAGCCAGCGCACGCAGGAGCAGGCCTCAAGTCTGGAAGAAACCGCGTCGTCAATGGAGGAAATGACCTCCACCGTCAAGCAGAATGCCGAGAACGCCAGCCACGCCAACCAGCTTGCCCGGGGCGCCCGGCAACAGGCCGAACGCGGCGGCGAAGTTGCCGGCAAGGCCATCCTGGCAATGGGCGAGATCGACATCTCCAGCCGCAAGATTGGTGACATCGTCGGCCTGATCCAGGAGATCGCGTTCCAGACCAACCTGCTGGCTTTGAACGCCGCGGTGGAAGCGGCGCGCGCCGGCGAGCAGGGTCGCGGTTTTGCCGTGGTAGCCACCGAAGTGCGCAGCCTGGCCCAGCGCAGCGCCAACGCGGCCAAGGAGATCAAGACCTTGATTCACGACAGTGAGGACAAGGTGCGCAGCGGATCGGAACTGGTCAACCAGTCCGGCAAGGCGCTGGCCGAAATTGTCGACAGCATCAAGAAAGTCACTGACATTGTCGCCGAAATTGCTGCTGCCAGTCAGGAGCAATCGGCGGGCATAGACCAGGTGAACAACGCCGTCATGCAGATGGACGAGATGACCCAGCAGAACGCCGCGCTGGTGGAAGAGGCCTCCGCCGCGGCGCGCGCGATGCAGGAGCAGGCGGCCGAACTCAACGCGCAGGTGGGCTTTTTCCAGTTGAGCGACACGATTGCCGCGGCACCCGCCGCGCGCGATCGTGCGCCGGCGGTGCCGACCGAAGCGGCAGCGGTGGTTGCCGCCGTGCGCTCGGGCGGTGCACCGGTCCGCCAGCTGCGCATGGTCGAGCCTGCCAGCGCTGCCGGCGTGTGGAAGGAGTTCTGAGCGTGAATGTCGCCCTCTGCCCGGCGGACGCTGCGGCGGCCGCCGCCGTTGGCGGCGGCACGCAATTGGGCGAAGCTGAATTCCAGTTCCTGCGCGGCTTCGTGCTGCAGCAATGCGGCATCGCTTTGGGGGAACACAAGCGCCAATTGGTGCAGGGCCGCCTGGCACGGCGCTTGCGCGCGCTGGGGCTGGACGACTTCGCGGCCTATTGCGCGCTGCTGCGGCGCGATCCGGAGTCAGAACTGGCCGAGCTGGCCAACGCCATCAGCACCAATGTCACCGCGTTTTTCCGCGAGGCGCACCACTACGAGTTGCTGGAGCGCGAGTTGCTGTCGCGCTGGCTGGCGCAGAAACGTCGCGATGGTGACCGCCTGCGCATCTGGTCGGCGGGCTGCTCCAGCGGCGAGGAGCCGTATGCACTGGCCATGGTGCTGGCCGAGGCGCTGGAGCAAGTCGCCGGCAACCCGGACGCGAAGATCCTTGCCACCGACCTGTCGGCGCAGGTGTTGGAAACTGCGCGCAACGGGGTGTATCCGCTCGATCGCCTGGCCGGTATCGACGAGGCACGCCGGCGGCGTTGGATGTTGCGTGGCGAGGGTGCGTACGACGGCCTGGCCTGCGTGCATCCGCGCTTGCGTGAGCTGGTCCGGTTCGCGCCGCTCAACCTGCTGCATGCGTGGCCCATGAGCGGACCGTTCGACGCCATCTTCTGCCGCAACGTGGTGATCTATTTCGACCAGCCCACCAAGCAACGCCTGTTCGAGCGCTACGCGCAGATGCTGCCGGTGGGCGGGTACCTGTTTCTGGGACATTCCGAATCGCTGCATGGCGTGAGCGATGCATTTGAACTGGTCGGGCGTACGGTCTACCGGAAGGTCGGCTGATGGCCCGCGCGCATGCCAGCGCCGCGAAAGCCGGCGCGGCGCTGGGCGTGTTCTCGCCACAGTTCGCGCACATGCGCCGGTACTGGGATGTGGCCCTTGGCTGCATGACGGTCAAGTTGCTGCCGGGCGAGTTTTACGTCAGTGCGCAGGACGAGATGGTCACCACCGTGCTCGGCTCGTGCGTATCGGTGTGCATCCATGACCCGCTGGCCGGCATCGGCGGCATGAACCACTTCATGTTGCCCGAGCCATTGGGTGCGCGCGATGACTGGTCGGCAACGGTCGGCCGCGCTGCGCGTTACGGATCGGACGCCATGGAGCAGTTGATCAACTGCATGCTTGGCGCCGGCAGCCATCGCGCAAGCCTGCAATTGAAGGTGTTCGGCGGCGGCCGCGTGCTGACCCAGTTGAGCGACATCGGCCAACGCAACATCGATTTCGTGACGCGCTATATCGCCGCCGAGCAGTTGACGCTGTGTGCGTCTGATCTGGGCGATGTATATCCGCGGCAAATCCAGTTTTTTCCGCAAAGCGGACGGGCGCGGGTGCGCCTGCTGCGTCGGCGCGATGACGTGGCGCTGGTCGCCGACGAGCGGGTTTACCTCAAGCGTTTGGCCAAAGACCCGATAAAGGGTGAGGTCGAGCTGTTCTGAGCCCGCGATCCCGTGAGGGACTTTGGGCCGGATGGTTGGCAAGGGATGGATGGGAATGGCGAGAATCCGCGTATTGGTGATTGACGACTCCGCGTTGGTGCGCAAGCTCATGACCGCGATGCTGTCGTGCGACCCGGCGATCGAGGTGGTCGGCACTGCCGGCGATCCGCTGATTGCGCGCGACAAGATCAAGCAGCTGCATCCGGACGTGCTCACGCTCGACGTGGAAATGCCGCGCATGGACGGCCTGACCTTTCTGGAAAACCTGATGCGTCTGCACCCCATGCCCGTGGTCATGGTCTCCTCGCTCACCGTGGGCGGTGCCGACGTGACGCTGCGCGCGCTGGAGTTGGGCGCGGTGGATTTCTTTCCCAAGCCCAGCAGCGACCTGGCCGCCAGCTTCGGCGCCGGCGCGGACGAGATATGCGCCAAGGTCAGGCAGGCGGCGCTCTCCCGCCCGCGGGCGCGCACCGCCGTGCGCAAGCTGGACGTCGCCCCGCGTCTGTCTGCCGACGCGGTGCTGCCGACCGGCGCGACCGGCGCACTTGGCAACAGCCCGATCATCGCCATTGGCGCCTCCACCGGCGGCACCGAGGCGGTTCGCGTGGTGTTGGAAGCCATGCCGCCCGATGCCCCGCCCATCCTGGTGACCCAACACATCCCTGCCGCCTTCAGTGGTCCGTTTGCGCAGCGCATGGACCGCGTCTCCGCGATGCGGGTGTGCGAAGCGCAGGATGGCCAATCCATACAGCCCGGCCACGCCTACATTGCCCCTGGTGGCGCGCACCTGCTGATGATGTGGGATGGCGCCAAGTACGTGTGTCGCCTGCACGATGGGCCGGCGGTAAACCGGCACAAGCCGAGCGTCGACGTGCTGTTCCGTTCCATGGCGCTGTGCGCCGGGGCTGGCAGCGTGGCGGCATTGCTGACCGACATGGGTGACGACGGCGCGCGCGGCCTGCTCGAGCTGCAACAGGCCGGCTCCGCGACCTTGATTCAGGACGAGGAAAGTTCAGTGGTATGGGGCATGCCCGGTGCTGCATGGAAATTGGGAGCGGCGCGCGAAATGCTGCCGCTCGATCAAATGGCCGCGCGCCTGCTGCTTTTGGCGCGCACGCCCCGCGCTGGCGCCGGACGCGCCTGATGTCTGGATATCCGCTCATGGCCATGATCAATCGTGTCGTCCGCACGCCGCTGGCGCGCATGGGCTGGGGCTGGCCCGCCAGCGTGATGGCGCTGCTCCTGGCGCTGGTGTGGCCGTCCGCCTGGCTGGCCCCGCTGCTGGTGCTTGCGCTGACTGGCGCCTGGGCGCTGGACCGTCACCGCGTGGCTGCAGCCTGCAAGCCGGAGCCGGAGCCGGCAGCCGATGCCGGGCAGCCGGTGCGCCTCGCGCTGGACGAAGTACGTGGCACGCTGGTGGACGAGCTCGGCTGCGCTGCGCGCGAGTTGCATCAAGGTCTGGGCTTGCTCAGCGATGCAGTATCGGAGTTGGGTGGCGGGTTCGATGGTCTGTCCAACAAGACCGAGTTGCAGCAGTCGCTGCTCAAGCAAATCATCGATGCGCAAACCGAAGGCGTATCAGTACAGGACTTCGCCTCCCGTACCGCCGACCTGCTGCAGCACTTCGTCGGCATGATCGTGCAGATGTCGCGCGAGAGCCTGCGCATCGTCTATCGCATCGACGGCATGGCCAAGGAAATGGATGCGGTGTTCGGCCTGCTGAAAAACGTCAATACGATTGCCGAAGAGACCAATCTGCTGGCACTCAACGCGGCCATCGAAGCGGCGCGTGCCGGCGAGTCAGGACGTGGCTTTGCGGTGGTGGCCGGAGAGATCCGCAACCTGGCCAGCAACTCCAATCAGTTCAATGAGCAGATCGGCAGCCATGTCGAGCGCGCACGCTCGGCCATGGACCAGTTGCGTGGCCTGGTTGGCACCATGGCCTCGCAGGATCTGAACGTGGCGCTGTCCGCCAAGGGTGACATCGACGCGATGATGGCGCACATCACCCAAAGCGATGCGCGCACCAGCGCGGTCGCCGATCAGGTGGTGGAGATCAGTCGCGGGTTGGCCACTGACGTGTCCACCACGATCCGTTCCCTGCAGTTTGAGGACATCCTCGGGCAATTGCTGCGCCAGACCCGCAGCCGCCTGGTCGACTTGCAGGAGGTGGTGACCGAATGCACCCATGACATCGGCGGCCTGGCCGGGGCCTCGGCAAGCGCCGAGGTGCTCGCCAGCCAGGCACAGCGCATTCGCAACCGGCTTGCCGTGCAACGCGAGACAGCGCGCCTGCGTTCACGTGGCCCGGCAATGCAAAGTTCGATGGATGCCGGTGAAATTGAGTTGTTCTGAAGGAATGCATCGATGATTGTTCACCGTGACCACGACAGCGATTGCCTTACCCTGCAAATGGGCGAGCGCTTTGACTTCAGCGTGCACCGCGACTTCCACGAAGCCTGCCTTGGTGCTGCCGCACCGGCGCACAGTTACGTCATTGACCTGGGCGAGGTGACAAAAATGGACAGCTCGGCGCTGGGCATGCTGCTGCTGCTGCGCGAACACGCCGGTGCGGACCGCGCCGAGATCCGCATCGTCAACGCCGGCAGCGAGTTGCGCAATACGCTGCGCGTAGCCGGCTTCGACACGTTGTTTGTGCTGCATTGACACCTCGTTGCCGCGGGCACAGCGCATAAAAAAGGCCCCGAGCGGGGCCTTTTTGCGCGTGCCTGACACGCGGCCTTACCAGGAACGCACCGCCACCACGGTTATCGCATAGGTCGCCATGTCCGACTGGAAGCGAAACTGCCGACCCAGATCGAACCTGGCCGACGCACCGGGCGCGATATTGGTGGTTCCAGCCGGCCAACCCTGCTTGGTCTGGATGATGTTGCCCAGCGAGTCCTTGGCCTGAATGCGGATCTGCGCCGCAGATGGCGTGCCGCAGTTGTTGACGATCTCGCCGCTCAGGCTTAGGCGGATCGCTGCACCCGACCCGGTGGTGGCGGTCTTGAAGTCCTTGATCGCGAAATCGGTCGGCGAGCAATCCGCATGCGCTGCAAGTGGGGCGAGCGCAAGCAGCGCGCAAGCAATCAGTATCTTCACGGGCAGTACTCCATCAATGCGAAAGCCGGGTAGGCAGCTTGGTCGTCACCGATGGCATCGGCCGGTGGAGTGGTTTCTTTAGCGCATACTTTCTGCTGCATCCGGTTGTCGATCGCAGTCGTTTCCCCGGATACAGGCCCGACGCCAGCGGACGGGCCGGCTTGTGTCGGCACCGGTGCCGGCGAAAACTTCAGCGCGGGGTCAACCCCGCGTGCTCGATGAACCACAGGCCGGCGAAAAGTTTGGGGTCGATGGAGTCGCCGGCCGCGGCGCGCGCGAACAGCCACTGGCCCGCCTCGGCGCGCGGGACTTCGTGCACCACGATGTTCTCGGTGTCATCGCCGCCCCCGGGGCCGACCTTTTCCAGGTCCCACGCGCGCATGAAGGCGATCATTTCGGTGCTCATGCCCGACGATGACGGGCCGCGGTGGACAAATTCCAGGCGCTGGCAACGGTAGCCGGTCTCCTCCTCGAGTTCGCGGCGTGCGGCCACCAGCGCGCTTTCGTCGGCCTGCTCCGGGAGGTCGCCGACCAGGCCGGCCGGCATTTCGATGGTGTTGCACAGGATGGATACGCGGTACTGCTCGACAAACAGCACCTTGTCCTGCGGCGTCACCGCCAGGATGATCACCGCGCCGCCGGGGTTGTTGCGCTCGGCGTACTCCCAGCGTCCGCGCTTGCGCAGGCTCAGCCACTTGCCGCTGCATAGCGTCTGCACCGGCGCGCTGGCATCGGGGGGAATGTGCTGGTGCTGGTCGGTCATGGCGTCGGGCGGCAAGGGGAATGAAACCCATGGTGGCCGTTCGCACGTGCGCGGACAAGCGGCGCCGGGTCAGCCTTGGTAGGTGCTCACCACGTCGGCCAACGTCGGTCGCTCGCGCTCGGGGGTCTCCGTCTGTGGCGTGCCGATGTGCACGAAGCCGATGACGTGTTCGTTGTCGTCCAAGCCAAGCAGCGCCGCCGCCTCGCGGTCGTAGGCGGCCCAGCCGGTGAGCCACTGCGCGCCAAATCCCAGCGCGCTGGCACCCAGCAGCAGGTTGTGCGCCACGCAGCCGGCGGAAAGCTTCTGTTCGATCTCCGGTACCTTGCCGTGGGTCTGCAGTCGCGCCACGACGACGATCACCAGCGGCGCGAAGCTGTAGCGCGTGCGCTCCTTCTCCAGCTTGACCGGTGAAAGCTGCGGATGCTTGCGCTGGGCGAGCTCGGCCAGGCGCTCGCCCCACGCCTGCTTGCCGCCAGCCTCAAGCCGGATCAGGCGATACGGCACCAGCTTGCCGTGGTCGGGAACGCGCACGGCGGCAGTGAGCAGTGCCTGCAGCGTGGCTTCATCGGGCGCCGGTTCGCCAAGCTGCCGCGACGGTGTCGAGTGGCGTTGGCGCAACAGGGCAAGGGCATCGGTCATGGGTTGCTCGCGTTCCTTGGGGCGCATCATCATGCCACTGCCGCGCGGCATTGCCGGCGACAGGTGCGCGGCGGCTAAGATACGGCGATCACCACCGAAGGATTGCCTCCATGCCCATCACCGTCGCCGCGCTGCGCGAGACCGCCCCCGGAGAACGCCGTGTGGCGATCACCCCGGAGATGGCCAGAAAACTTCGCGCCAAGGGCTTGCAGGTGATGCTTGAACTTGACGCGGGCAAAGCCGCCGGCTTTCCCGACGCCGCCTATGCCGAAGTGGCCTTTGCCGACGCGGCCGCGGTGCTGGCGCAGGCCGACGTACTGGCCTGCGTGCAACCGCCCTCGGATGCCGCACTCGGCGCGCTGCACGAAGGCGCGGTGGTGGTCGGGCAAATGCATCCGCATGACGCGACGGCGCGCCTCGACGCGTTGGCTGCGCACAAGCTCACCGCCTTCGCGCTGGAACTGCTGCCACGCATCACCCGCGCGCAGGCCATGGATGTGCTCAGCTCGCAGGCGGCCGTCGCCGGCTATCGCGCCATGCTGATCGCCGCGGAGGCCTCGCCCAAGTTCTTTCCGATGCTTACCACCGCGGCCGGCACCATCCGTCCGTCGCGTGTGCTGGTGATCGGCGCCGGCGTCGCCGGCTTGCAGGCCATCGCCACCGCGCGGCGGCTGGGCGCACAGATCGAAGGTTATGACGTGCGTCCGGAAACCCGCGAGCAGATCGAATCGCTGGGTGCAAAGTTTCTCGACCTGGGAGTCAGCGCCGCCGGCAGTGGCGGCTACGCGCGCGAGTTGTCGGCGGAGGAACGCGCTGCCCAGCAGCAGGCGCTGGCCGAGCATCTGAAGATCCTGGACGTGGTTGTCACCACCGCCGCCATTCCTGGTCGGCCGTCGCCAAAGATCCTCACTGCGGCGATGGTCGACGGCATGAAGCCGGGTGCGCTCATTGTCGACATGGCCGCCGAAGGCGGCGGCAATTGCGAACTGACGCGCCCGGGCGAGCGCGTGGAGCATGGCGGCGTGGTGATCCTGGGGCCGCTCAATCTTGCCGCTGGGGCGCCGCTGCATGCCTCGGAGATGTACGCGCGCAACGTGGTCAATTTCCTCGACCTGTTGTTGCGCGACGGCGCCGTGGCGGTCGACTTCGATGACGAATTGCTGGCCAAGTCCTGCATCAGCCACGGCGGCGAGACGCGCTTCGGCGCGTAGGGCTGTCCGCCGGCGTTTGCTTTTCATCATGGTGCAGAGCGGCGGGCGGTGCCGGCGCTACGGCGGTGACGAGCGCCGACCCGTGATGCCGTTGGCTGCGGCGAGGCTGGATGTTCCGTGCGACGCGTAGGGTGGGCAGTGCCCGCCAGCTTTTGCTTTTTGGTTTCGTCACACAGCGGCGGGCGATGCCCGACCTACGGATGACGCGCTCAACCGGCGGGGTCGTTGTCCGTGGGTTTGGTTTGCGGATGTTCCGACCAGCGCAGCCGTTGCTCGGGCGTCAACGCGTGCCATTGCTGCATCAGCTTCTCCCGCTGCGCTGGTGGCAGGTGCTGGAAACGGTCGAAGGTGGCATGCAACTGCTCGCGCTGCGCCGGCGACATTGCATGGAACTTGCGCATGTTGCCGCGGGCCTGGGCACGTTCTTCGGGTGTCATCTGCTGCCAGTGGGCGATCCGCCGCGCGATGGCCTCGCGTCGTTCGACCGGCAGCGTGGCCCAGCGTTGCGCGCGCCTGAGCATGTGCGCCTGGCGCCGTGCGGACAGCTGGTCCCAGCCTGAATGCAGTGGGGCGAGCAGCTCGCGCTGTTCGGCGCTCAGGCTGCCCCACGGCTGCGCCGCGGGCGTGGGTTCGGCGCTGCTGGCTGCGCTGGCCGGCTGCTGGCCATGCGCGAACACCGGTGAGCCCACGCACATGGCCAATGCGGTGGCGGCAAGGCAGGGCAGCAGGTGGCGTAGCGCTGTCATCTGCTCAACGCCTGCTGGCGGTGCTGTTGCTGGCTGCCAGCCAGCCGTAAAAGTCGAGGTTCTGATACAGCATGGGATCGGTCTGCTCCGCATCCGGCGGCAAGTCATTGTCAGTGTCCACGGCGACGCTGCTGCTGCCGAGGGTTGGAGCCGCGCCACGCGGCAAAGGTTGCTGCAAGAGCATGAGCGCGGCCACTGCCACCGCGGCCAGCGCGCCG
>JBDTIE010000287.1:0-1832 GCA_039936515.1 Rhodanobacter sp.
GGCAGCAACAGTTTCGCGATTATCGGCCGACTCGCCGGCCATGACGCGGCGATGTTGGCGAACGACATGCACTTGGGCCTGGGCGTGCCGAACATCTGGTTCCGCACGCGACTGCGCTACCCCGACGCGACGGCGCCGAACGGCGAGCGGGACGTCAACGGCGTCAGCCTGCCCGGCACGCCGGCGATCATTGTCGGTTCGAACGGGCAGATCGCCTGGGGCTTCACCAACAGCTACGGCGACTGGCTGGACTGGGTGCGCGTAATGCGCGACCCGGCCGATCCGAAACGCTACAAGGTGCCCGCGGGCTGGGCCACGGTCGACAACCACGATGAACACATCGCGGTGAAGGGCCAGCCCGATACCGTGCTGAAAGTGGAGGAAACCCGCTGGGGTCCGATCATGGGCACGGACTCGGACGGCACTCCGCTGGCGTTGGCCTGGATTGCCGGCCAGCCACGCGCGTACAACGTCGAGCTGATGCAGTTTGAACGCGCGGCCGACGTGGATCAGGCATTGGACCTCGCGCCCACGCTGGGCATGCCGCCGCAGAACCTGCTGGTCGCCGACAGCGTCGGCAACATCGGCTGGACCATCGCCGGCAACAGCATTCCGCTGCGCGCGGGGATCGACCCGCTGCTTCCCTCGGACTGGTCGAAGCCCGACCGTGGCTGGCAAGGCTGGGCCACGCCCGCGCAATATCCGCGCATCAAGAATCCCGCTGACGGAAGATTGTGGACGGCCAACAACCGCACCGTCGACGGCAGCGCACTGGCCCTGCTCGGCGATGGTGGCCACGACCTCGGCGCACGCGCGCAACAGATTCGCGATGCCTTGCGTGGTCGCGCCAGTTTCACGCCCGGCGACCTGCTCGACATCCAGTTGGACAACCGCGCCCTCTTCCTCGCCCGGTGGCAACGCCTGCTGCAAGACACGCTGGCGGGCAGCACCGATCCTGCCTTGAAGCAGTTGCGCGAACTGACCGCGAGCTGGCGCGGCCAAGCCGCGGTCGACAGCGTCGACTACCGGCTGGTGCGTGCGTTCCGCCTGCAGGTCAGCGAGGCCGTGCTGACGCCCTTCGTCATCCGCGTGCAGCAACGCTATCCTGACTTCAGCTGGCCGGGCGAAAGCAGTGCCGAGGCCGCCGTGTGGTCGCTGATCCATGCACAGCCACCGCAACTTCTGGATCCTGCTTACCGCAACTGGCACGCCCTGCTCACCGCGGCAGCAAAACAGGTGGCGAGCGAACTTGGCCAGCAACCCGGCGGACTGGCGGCGCGCCGCTGGGGCGAACGCAATCGCACCGACATCCGCCATCCGCTGTCTGCCGCGCTGCCGCCCTGGCTCGGTCGCCACATCGACATGCCCGACCAGCCGCTGCCCGGTGACAACAACATGCCGCACGTGACCGCACCAGGTTTTGGCGCGTCCGAGCATCTGGACGTCTCGCCCGGCCACGAAGCGCACGGCATTCTCAACATGCCCGGCGGCCAGAGCGATCATCCGCTGTCGCCCTACTTTGGTGCCGGCCATGCCGACTGGGTGGCCGGACGTCCGACTCCACTCTTGCCCGGTGCCGCCCAACACACGTTGACCCTGCAACCGGCGACCGAGTAGGCCTCCGGCAAGGTCGGCCACACGGAGACCTCAAAGCGGCCAAGTCCATTGCGTCCGATGAAGCGCCGCAAGGCCTGTGAATTCCTGAATCCACGCGCGTGCGCTGCACGCCAGCAGGCAGCGCGCAACAGCTGCCGGAGCTTTCGCCGCTCAACTCGACAGCATGCGCTCGCAGATCGCCAGATACACCGCGGGCAGCGCGTCCAGCTCGTCCA
>JBDTIE010000288.1:0-10627 GCA_039936515.1 Rhodanobacter sp.
TGGCCGATAGGCCCAAGCTTACATTGCGCACGTGACGCAAGGCCCGCCAATCATCACTTGGGCAGGCTGCGCGCGCTGGTGCCGCGGCTATGCGTTGCGACTCGCGCGCCTGGGCGCGGGCTTGGCCGGCTCGCCTTTCTTGCCGAGCTGCTGGAGCAGCGTGTTCATGTCTTCAGCGTGTTCTTCTTCCTGCGCCAGGATGCCCTCGAGCACGCGCCGGCTGGTCGGGTCGTCGCCACCGATGTAGTGGATCATCTCGCGGTAGCTGTCGATGGCGATGCGCTCGGCAACCAGGTCTTCCTTGATCATGTCGGCCAGGTCCACGCCTTCGACGTAGTCGGCATGGCTGCGGTCGAGCAGGCCCACCGGCGACAGGTTGGGTTTGCCCTCGAGCTGGGTGATGCGCTCGGCAAGCAGGTCGGCGTGCGCCTGCTCTTCGTTGGCATGCTCAAGAAACTCGGCCTTGATCGCCTGGGAGTTGATTCCCGAAGCCATGTAGTAGTGATACTTGTAGCGCAGCACGCACACCAGTTCGGTGGCCAGCGCCTCGTTGAACAGACGCACCACCGTCTCGCGGTCGGCGCTGTAGCCGGCGGTCATCGCACCCTTGTCGATGTTCTCGCGGGCACGCCGGCGGATGTTCTCGATATCACTGACAAACGGCTTGGTCTTGGCCATGGCTTGGAATCCTGATGAGGTGTGATGAGCCTCATTGCTGGGAAGCTCAGACATTCATGCTGGACCCGGCCACGGAAAGCCCAGGTGAAGGCTGCGCATTCAATGTCGCGGGCGGTAGGCGCTCAGGAAGGTCTCGACGCCGGTCATGGCCATGCGCTCGATCTCGCTGGCGGCAGTATCCGGGCATTCGTCGCAACCGAATAGCCGGCGCAACAACAGGTCGCCCTTGATCAAGGAGAAAAACTGCACGCTGGCGGTGTCGATCAGGGCGATATCCAGTGCGCCATGATCCACCGCCTGGCGCAGCAAGCCGCCCATCAGTCGATGCGTGCGCGCCGGTCCCTCCTCCCACAACAACTTGCCGTAACGCGGGTTGCCCTGACGGCAATCGCTGAGGATGGCGCGGAAGGTACCCACGTTCTCAGCCTGGCAGTCGATGCGCATGTGCGCCGTGGCGATGGCGCGCAAGGTAACGCCAATGTCCACCGCCGGATCGAAGTTGTAGAGGTCTTCGGGCAGCAGGTCGTGGATGCGCGAGCGGATGACTTCGCGGAACAGGTTGTCCTTGTCCCCGAAGTGGCTGTACACCGTGAGCTTGGACACCCCGGCCGCTGCGGCGATGGCGTCCATGCTGGTGCCTGCAAAGGCATTGCGGATGAACAGGGCCTTGGCTGCGACCAGGATGGCTGCGCGCTTTTCCATGTCTTTGGGCCGCCCGGGACCGGGAGACTTGCGCGCCACACCACTGGTCATGCCGATTACCTTCACAAAAGGGGAATCCAGGCTTTATTATACGCATCGGTACATTTATCTGCCAGAAACGGCGCATGCGGCACTTTGCATAGACATGCCCGCTGCCGGCGATGACTTCCGGCACTTCGTCCCGTGCGCGTGAAGCTGCAGGCTTGGCATTGTCGGAATGGTGCCCAGCTTCTATCCTTTTCGTCTTTTGGACTGGCGGACAACCCATGGCGATGAACATCGAGCAGGCCCGGTTGAACATGGTGGAAAACCAGGTGCGCCCGTGGGAGGTGCTTGATGCGGCAGTGCTGGACATCATTGCCCGCGTGCGCCGCGAGGATTTCGTCGCCCCGGCCCATCGTCAACTCGCCTTCGCCGACCTGTGCCTGCCGCTGGGCCACGGCGAGGTGATGATGAAACCGGTCGTCGAGGGTCGCGTGCTGCAGGCGCTGCAACTGACCACGGCCGATCGCGTGCTGGAAGTAGGCACCGGCTCGGGCTTCCTGTGCGCGTGCCTGGCCGGGCTGGCGGCCCACGTCACCAGCGTGGACATCCACGCTGATTTCAGCGCTGCTGCCGCGCAGCGCCTGCAAGCCAGCGGTGTGGGCAGTGCCACGCTGGTCACCGCCGACGCGGTGCTTGAATGGCAGCCGACGGAAAAGTACGACGTGATGGTGGTGACCGGCGCGGTGGCCGACGTGCCGGCACGCTGGCTTACCTGGCTGACACCGGGCGGACGGCTGCTGGTGGTGCGCGGCCAGTCGCCGGCACAACAGGCAACGTTGCTCACTGACCTGGATGCCGCCGCGCCGCACGTGGTCACCTTGTTTGAAACCGACTTGCCGTACCTGCGGCATGCCGCGCCCAGTGCGGCGTTTGCTTTCTGAAAACCCATGTTTCCGCATACCCGCCCCCATCCCCGAGGCATCCCATGCGTCTGAAGTTGCTCTCCCTGGCGCTGTTGCTCACAGCCGTCTCGTTACCGGGCTACGGCCAGGACCTGCTCGACGCCTACCGCGACGCGCGCGCCAATGACCCGGTGTTGTCACAGGCCGACGCCACCCGCCTTGCCACCGGCGAGGGCGTGGACCAGGCCCGCGCCCTGCTCCTGCCGCAAATCTCGGCCGATCTCAGCTTGAGCCAGACCAACGGCGGCGGCGGTACCAGCTTCATCGACCCGAACAACGGCGGGCAGATCGTCAACACCAGCATGTTCGGCCACACGCGCACGCGCAGTATCAACGGCACGCTGTCGCAAACCGTGTTCGACTTCAGCAAATACGCCAACCTGAAGGCGGCACACTCGGCTGCGGATGCGCAGGACGACATCTACCAGGCAGCGCAGCAGGCGTTGCTCGTGCGTGTGACGCAGGCGTACTTGGGCGTGCTCACCAGCGAAGACGCGTTGACCTATGCCAAGGCCAACGAGGACGCCTTCCGCCAGCAGTTCGAGCAGTCCGACCAGCGTTACAAGGTTGGGCTGTCGGCCATCACCGACATGTACCAGGCCCGCGCCTACTACGAGGCGGCCAAGGCGCAGACGATCACCGCGCAGAACGTGCTCAACGACGCGCGCGAGGCGTTGACGCAGATTACCGGCAAGCCGACGGGCGATCTGAAGAAGCTGCGCGACGACCTGCCGCTGCAGCCACCCAGTCCCAACGACCAGGACGCGTGGGTCAAGCAGGCGCTGGCGACCAATCCGGAGCTCATGGCACAGCGCCAGAACGTGCGTACCGCCGAGCACAACATTACCGCTGCGCGTTCCGGCCACTTGCCGACCATCAGTGCGCAGGTCAGCTACGGCAAGAACGCAAGCTGGTACCAGAACGCCAACATCCACAACGAGCGCCCGGCCTCCACCACCATCGGCCTGAGCCTCAATGTACCGATCTTCTCGGGCGGCATGACCCAGTCGCGCGTGCGCCAGTCCATCTACCAGCGCGACTCAGCCGTCGACTCGGCTGAATCGCAGCGCCGCCAGGTGGTGCGTGACACGCTCAACTATTACCGCTCGGTGATTGCCGGCATTGCCCAGGTGGAGTCAGCCAAGTCCTCGGTCGAATCCGGGCAGAAGGCGCTGGAAGCCACGCGTGCGGGCTTTGACGTCGGTACGCAAACCATGACCAACGTGCTGCTGGCGATCCAGACGCTGACGTCCTCGGAAAGCAGCTACTCGCAGGCGCGGCACCAGTTCATCCTCAACAAGCTGCTACTCAAGCAGGCTGCCGGCACCGCCGACGTGTCCGACCTGCAGACAATCAACGCGCTGCTGAGGTAGGCGGACACGCGCCACGCTCACTCCTGCAGCGTGGCGTCCACCATCTGCATGATGCGCCCGACCGCGCCGCGCTCGCGCTCGAACACCGCCTGCGCCGCACGCCCCATGCGCTGACGCGCCGGCTCGTCGTCCAACAGCGCGAGCACGCGTTGCGCGAGCTCGCCAGAGTTGCTGACGCGCGCCGCGCCGCCCTGGCCGATCAGGCTCAGCGTGATCTCGTCGAAATTGAAGGTGTGCGGCCCCACCAGCGCGGGCGTGCCCAGTGCCGCCGGCTCCAGCACGTTGTGGCCGCCGATCGGCACCAGGCTGCCGCCGATGAAGGCCACGTCGGCAGCGGCGAAATACGGCATCAACTGGCCCATGGCGTCGATGACGAACACCTGGTCGCCGGCCAGCGGTGCACCCTGCGCGCTGCGCGTGGCCAGCGTGAAACCCTGGCTGCGCACCACGTGTTCGACCAGACGAAAGCGCTCCGGATGGCGCGGCGCCAGCAGCAGCAAAGCGTCCGGGCGTGCTGCCAGCACCTCGCTGTGTGCATCCAGCACAGCCTGCTCCTCGCCTTCGTGCGTGCTGGCGGCAATCCACACCGACCGTGCGCTGCCCCAGTGCGTGCGCATGTCCGCGCCCTGGGCCACCGCGTCACGCGGGATGGGCATGTCGAACTTCATGTTGCCGGTGACCACGATCTGCCGTGGATCGGCGCCAAGCAGCCGGTAGCGCGCAGCGTCCGCGCGTGACTGCGCCGCGATCACGCGCACACAGGCCAGCGCCGAGCGTGCCAGCGCACGAAGCGGCCGATAGCCGCGCAGCGAGCGGCGCGACAACCGCGCGTTGACGATCATCAGTGGAATGCCGCGCTGGGCACAGGCGAAATACAGGTTGGGCCAGATCTCCGTTTCCACGATCAGCGCCAGACGCGGATGCACCCGACGCAGGAAGCGGTCCACGGCAAAGGGCAGGTCATAGGGCAGGTAGACGTGGAACACGCTGCGGCCGAACAACTGATGCACACGCGCCGAACCGGTGGGAGTCACCGTGGTGACCACCAGTGGCGCGTTGGGATAATCCGCGCGCAGCGCACGGATCAGCGGCGCGGCGGCATTGACCTCGCCCACCGATACCGCGTGGATCCACAGGCTGCCAAGGAACCCCGGCGGCTTGAAGAAGCCGAAGCGCTCGGGCCAGCGTCGACGGTACGGTTGCGTGCGCACGCCACGGAACAGCAGGCGCAGCAACAGCAACGGCGTCACCAGATACATCGCCACGGTGTAGAGATAACGCACGAAAACCTTCCTCGGGCCGGGTGCGAAAGTATAGGGCCCGGCCATGACCGGATCGGCAGCCCCGTACAATGGCGCGATGCCCGGCATGCGTCTTCCCGAGTTTCCCCGCAACCTGCTCGCGCCGCGGCATTGGCCGGCGTGGCTGGGTGCCGGCGTGATATGGCTGATCGGCCAGCTGCCGTACCGTGCATTGCTGTGGCTGGGCGCCGGCATCGGTGCAGTGATTGTGCACGTGCCATCGCGCCGGCGGCGCATCGCGCGGATCAACATCGACTGGTGCTTTGCCGACTGGTCGGCCGCCGCACGCACCACGCTGCTCAACGCCAACCTGCGTGACCTCGGCCGCATGCTGGTGGAGTTTGCGCTGGGCTGGATGGCCAGCGACCGGCACCTGGCACGCATCCCGGCGCATATCGAGGGTCTGGAGCACCTGGCAGCGGCACGCGCGCAGGGCCGCGGCGTGCTGCTGGTAGGCGGCCACTTCTCGCACCTGGAGTTGTGCGCGCGGCTGATCTCCTCGCGCATCGGCATCGCCGGGATGTATCGGCGCATGGACTCGGCGGTGTTTGAATGGCTGGTGCTGCGTGCGCGGCTGCACTACGCCGACGCCATGTTCGACAAAGACGACATCCGCGGCAGCGTGAAATACCTGCGCGCCGGCGGCACGCTGTGGTACGCGCCAGACCAGGACATGCGCAGCAAGGACACGCTGTTCGCGCCGTTCTTCGGCATCCCGGCTGCCACCATCACCGCTACCCATCACCTCGCGCGGCTGTCCGGTGCGCAGGTCATCCCGTTCTTTCATCAGCGTCTGCCGCACGGCGGTTACGCGCTGCGCCTGGCTGCGCCGCTGGCGGATTTCCCCAGCGCCGACATCTTGGTCGACACCACGCGCGTCAACGCCTGCATCGAGGCCATGGTGCGCGCCGCCCCGGCGCAATACCTGTGGGTGCACAAGCGCTTCAAGACGCGGCCGGCGGGCGAGCGTTCACCGTACTGAAACGGACCGGTGGGATTCGAGGCGACTGCACCTGCGGGCTGGGCCTTCGGGTTATCTGGTCGCGCCATCGCCGCCATCTTCATCTGCCGGCGCAACGAACAACGCCGCGCACCACAAGCCCAGCAGCCAGGCAAACAGCAGCCCCCACCATGCCGAATAAAAAGCCAGGTGCGTGTTGAGCGGAAACAGCATGGCCGACAATGCCAGCGTCACCGGAAACGCACTCGAGCGCGCCACGGCGCCGACACGACGCCACACCCGAACGGCCAGCGCCAACGCCGCCAGCCATAGCGCCAGGCCCAGACCGCCTGTCTCGCTGAGGATCTCCAGCACCAACTGGTGCGCATGGCATGCACCTTCGCCCACGCCGCAGGATTCGGCAATGACGAAGTGATCACTGGCCGGGGCGAAACGCGGATAAGCCTGGCGGTACGCGCGCACTCCCACGCCGTTCCACGGGTGCGCTTCGATCATGCGCGCCGACGTGTGCCAGATGTCCAGTCGCCCGCTCAAGGCGGTGTCCACGGACTGGCCGGACCCGGGCAGCGCCAGCATGGTGCGCTGCATGCGCGACTGGAAGCGGGTGGAGGTTTGCCAGGCCACGGCGGCAACCACAGCCAGCAGCAGCACGCCGCCGGCGCAGAACAACGCAAATCGGCGCTTCGATGCCAGCGCATGCCAGGCAAAACCGAGCGCCACCACCGCGTACATCAGCCACGCGGCACGCGAGCCTGCCAGCAGGATCGGCACCAGCAGCAACGCCAGTGCACACAGCCAACCGCGATGGCCAAATCGCTGCCACGCCGCCCACAGCGCAAAGGGTGAAAGCACGGCAAGGGTCGGACCCAGCTTGAGGTTGTCCGCACCAAAAATGCCGGAGATGCGCTCTGCCTGTGCATGTCCGCCCAGGCTCCAGCCGGTCAATGCCTGCACCCAGGCGTCCAGCGTCCATAGCCCTACCAGCACTGCCACGGCGAAATACAGCGCACGCAGCGCGGCGAACCTGCGAATGGCAAAACAGGCATACAGTCCCAGCGGCGCGAAGCGCAGGTAGCCGGCCACCGCGCCCCAACTTTTGCCTGGCAGCATCGAGTCGACCGCGGACAACCCCGCGGCGGCGACATAGGCGGCCAGCAGCCACAGCAGCAATCGCGCCCCGGCATGATCGGCCAGCGCATGCGGGTGGCGGGCAAACAGCAGGATGACGCCCAGCAGACACAGCAACGTGCCCAGTTCCGCGCTGCGCCCGAACGGCAGCAGGCCGATGACCAGCGCAAACGGCAACAGCGGCGAACGCAGTACCGCTTTGAGCGAAGTGCCGACAGGAGTCATGGACAGGCCGTGGCGAAAGGCAACGGCACATTGTAGGCGAGCGACGGCTACGTTCGCGCAGCAGCGCCGTCAGCTGCCGCGACCTCGGCGTACAGCCCGAGCGTGGCTTGTTGCATGTCACTCAGACGATAGCTCTGCAGCGGCGCGATGGGCGGGGCCACGCGCAGCAATTCGGCGGCGCGCTCGATCAAGCGTTGGTGATCGCCCAGCGGCACGCGACCTGCCGGGTACAACTCGGCCATCAGTTCACCGACGCCACCGTGTGCGTAGCCCAGCACCGGCCGGCACAGCGACAGCGCCTCCACCACCGTACGCCCGAACGACTCCGGCTTGTTGGACAACTGCAGCACCAGCGACGACACCGCATACACGTCGCGGATGTCATCGCGCGGTGGCGACAGCACCGCCTGCGAGGTCACGCCACGGCGGCGGATCAGTTCACGCAGTTCGGCCACGTAGGCCTCGCGTCCGGGCTCGACCACGCCTAGCAGCAGCAGTCGTGCCTCAATGCCGCGGCGCTTGAGGTCAGCCACAAGGTCGATGGCGTCGTGATGACCTTTCAGGCGTGTGCCGCGCGCCACCAGCGTCAGCAACGGCGCGCCGGCGAGCTCCGGATAACCGGCAAAAAACGCCTTCTTCCAACTTTCATCCGGGCGGTAACCGTAGGGAAACGCTTCTGGGTCGATGCCGCGCGGAATCACCCGCACGCGCGAGGGATCAAGCCAGCGGTAATGGCTGAGCACGTAGTCGCGCACGGTCTGCGACACGACGATGACGCGCTCGCCGCGCAACATGATCGAGCTGTACCAGCCCGGCGAATTGAGCCCGTGTACGGTGGTGATGAAATGTGGTCGCGGTGAAATCCCGCGTAGCGCCCACCAACCCAGCCACGCCGGCACGCGCGAGCGCGCATGCACGATGTCCGGCTTGATGTCACGCAGGATCCGCCGCAAGGCGCCGATCCGCGCCAGCGAGCGCAACGACTTGCGGCCGATGTCCAGCGTGATGTGTTCGCTGCCGGCAGCGACCAGGCGCTCGCGCAAGCGCCCGCCGGCAGATATCACCACCGAGCGGTGGCCGGCCTCGACCAGCGCCCGCGCGACTTCCAGCGCCGAGCGCTCGGCACCACCGGAATGCAGCGCGGGGATGAGCTGCACTACGGTGAGCAACCTTGCAGATGTAGTCGAGCTGGACATGAGTACGGGAGCGGAGGCCTTCATGCAACGGTCGCAAGCAATAATGGTGCCTTGCGCTGGCCGAACCGCGGGCAAACGTCAGTCGCGCAGCACGTAATGCGCGCCACAGTAGGCACAGGTTGATTCGCCGCCATCCTCGACGATGGACAAGTACACCTTCGGGTGCGAATTCCATACCAGCATGCCCGGCATCGGACATGACAGTGGCAGGTCCGCGCGCGTCACTTGGTAGCGATTTTCGGCATTGGCCGGGATCAACGGCGCGGTCGTGACGACAGGGCGTGACATGGAAAGCTCCCTAGCGATTCAAGCGACAAATGGTAGCAGCCGAACGCCACGCTCCGGTGCGCGGAGCGTGCGCTTGATCCACGCCGGCAGGGCCGCGAGCGGCGGCACCGCAAACACCGCCCGTGTCGGAGCGGCGAAAGCTGCGCGAAATCTATGGCTTGGGTGCGCCGGCGACGGAGCCTTCGCTGGTGATGTGCACGCGGATTTCGTCGCTGACATCGGGGACGTAGGCACCGACCCCGAAGTCCGCGCGCTTCAACTGCGTGGTGGCGTCGAAGCCGATGGACTGGACCTTGGTCATCGGATGCACGCCGACGCGGTTCAAGGTCGCGTCCAGCACGATTGGACGGACCACTCCGTGCACGGCCAGCTCACCGCTGACCTTGAACTTGCCCGCGCCAAGCGCTTGCACGCGCGTACTCTTGAACGTGGCCTGCGGGTACTTTGCGGCATCGAAGAAATCAGCCTGTTGCAGGTGCGAGTCCAGCGCCGCGACGTGGGTGTCCAGCGAGCTGATGTGCATGCTCACCTGCACCGAGGCGCGCTCCGGATGCGCCGGGTCGAACACCAGCGTGCCGCTGGCCAGGCCGATGTTGGCCGAGGGATTGGAATAGCCGAAATGGTTCCAGGTGAGGCGAACCTGCGTGTGATCAGGGTCCAGCGTGTAGGTGGCCGACGCGGCGTGCACCGCAGCAGTGGCAGCCAGCAGACTGGCGAAGGCAAGACAGTGCAATGCGCGCATCGGTTCGACTCCTGGGCGGACCGCAGGAACGATACACCGCCCGGCACGCCGCCGCGGCGAGGTGGTTATGCTTGCGCACCGGCGTCGTGCGCGCCGCCGCCATCGCGAGAACCGCGTGTCCTTCGTCGAATTCCCCTGCCCGGCGCGGCGTGCGCGATGACGCTGCAAGGCACCTGTTGGGTCATCACCGACCACGCCGCCGGCAACCAGCGCCAGGCACTGGCACTGGCCGGATGTTGGGACATGCCGACGCGACACCTGGTTGTCGACCCGCGACGGCCGTGGTCGTGGTTTGCACCGCGGCTGACCTGGGCAGGCCGGTTTGCGCTGGAGCGTACGCAGCGCGACGCGCTGACGCCGCCGTGGCCGCAGGTGGCGGTCGGTTGCGGACGGCAGGCGGCGCTGTGCACGCGGATGCTGCGGCAATGGTCGGCTGGCGCCTGTCACGCCGTGCAGATTCTCGATCCGCGTGCGGACCCGGCGAACTGGGACAGCGTGATCGCCCCACGCCATGACCGCCTGGAGGGCGCCAACGTCTTGACCACGTTGGGCTCGCTCAATCCAGTGGACGACGCCTGGTTGCAGGCGGGGCGCACGGCATGGCCGAGGCTGGGTGATCTGCCGCGTCCGCGCGTGGGCGTGCTGCTGGGTGGCCCGCGCAAGGGCATGGCGCTGGATGCGACCTATGCGCAGCACCTCATGCGCGACGTGCTGGGCCGCCAGCGAGTGTCCGGCGGCAGCGTGCTGTTGCTGGCATCGCGGCGCACGCCAGCGACGCTGGTGGCGCTCTGCCGCCGGTTGCTGGCAGGCATTCCCGGCTTGCTGTGGGCCGGCGCGGCCGACGGCGACAACCCCTATGCCGGGGTCCTGGGCTGGGCGGACGAACTGGTGGTCACCCCCGACTCGGTCAACATGCTGTCCGAAGCCTGCGCCGTGGGTTGTCCGGTGCGCACCCTGGTCACCACGCCACTGCCCCCGCGCATCGCACGCTTCCACCACGCCCTGGCCGCATCGGGGCTGATTGCGACGAATGCCGATGCCCCGCCGCCAGCGCACGCGCCCTTGCGCGAAACCGCAGCCACCGCC
>JBDTIE010000289.1:0-7005 GCA_039936515.1 Rhodanobacter sp.
ACTGGTGGCCGTTGTAGTGAAAGTCACCCACGATCGGCACACGCACGCCCATCATGTCCAGCCGCTCCACGATGTGCGGCACCGCGGCGGCGGCGGCCGGCGTGTTGACGGTGATGCGCACCAACTCGGAGCCGGCCCGGGCCAGCTCGGCAACTTGCCTGGCCGTGCCCGCCGCATCTTCGGTGTCGGTGTTGGTCATCGACTGCACGACGACGGGTGCCCCACCACCCACGCGCACCTTGCCGACCATCACCCCGACACTCGTCCGGCGTTCCATCGGTCCGGCGGCACGAGGTTCCTGTGCGGCAATCACGCTCATCAGTCCAGACCCGCAGACAAGCCGCGCGGAAGCGCGGCGACCGGGCAAGAATAACCGATTGCCTTCGTTGCCTTGGCGGCGCCGCGCCGCAGTAACGTAGGGCGGGCACCGCCCGCCAGCACTTCCGCCGATGGGAAGGATCGCAAGACCTGGCGGCGGGCAGTGCCGCCCTACTCCTGCGGGAAAGCTGCGGGCAGCGACCAATCGTCGCAGCAGGCTGTCCCAAGTCAGCGCCGTACGCCAGACTTACCCGAATAATTGCCGCTGCACGACGATCTGGAATCCGCATGCCGCAGACCGAGTACTACAACGACAAGGTGGTTCGCCAATTCCTGCTGGCGGCCGCGGTGTGGGGGGTCATCGGCATGTCGGTGGGCGTCTATGTCGCCGCCTTGCTGGCCTGGCCGGGCCTGAGCTTCGACCTGCCATGGCTGACCTTCAGCCGCTTGCGCCCGGACCATACCTTTGGCGTGATCTTCGCCTTTGGCGACTCCGCGCTGATGGGCACGTGCTACTACGTGGTGCAACGCACCGGCCACGCGCGCCTGGCGTTCGATCGGCTCGCCGGCTTCACCTTCTGGGGCTGGCAACTGGTATGCGTGCTGTCGATGCTGACTATGCCCATGGGTATCACCCAGAGCAAGGAATACGCCGAGCCGGAATGGCCCATCGACATCCTCATCGCCGTGGTCTGGGTGAGTTTTGGCGTGGTGTTCTTCGGCAGCCTGACGCGCCGGCGCATCCGCCATATCTACGTCGCCAACTGGTATTACGGCGCTTTCATCATTGCCGTGGGCTTGCTGCACATCGTCAACAACTTGGTGCTGCCGGTGTCGTGGGTCAAGAGTTATCCGATTTACTCCGGCGTGGTCGATGCCATGGTGCAATGGTGGTACGGACACAACGCGGTGGCGTTTTTCCTCACTGCCGGATTCCTCGGCATGATGTATTACTTCGTGCCGCGCCAGGCGCAACAGCCGCTGTGGAGCTACCGCTTCTCGATCGTCAATTTCTGGGCGCTGATCTCGGTGTACATGTGGGCCGGCGCGCACCACCTGATGTACACCGCGCTGCCGGATTGGGTGCAGTCGGTGGGCATGGCCTTCTCGCTGGTGCTGTTGATGCCCAGCTTGGGCTCGGCAGCCAATGGCCTGTTTACCTTCAACGGTTCGTGGCACCGGCTGAAGTCCGACCCGGCAGCGAAGTTCATGGTGCTGTCGCTGGTGTTCTATGCCGCATCGACCTTCGAAGGCTCGATGATGGCGATCAAGACCGTCAACTCACTCTCGCACTACACCGACTGGACCATCGCGCACGTGCATTCGGGCTCGCTCGGCTGGGTGGCGATGATCACCATCGGTTCGCTGTACGCGATGGCGCCGCGGGCGCTGGGGCAAGAGAAGATGTACTCGCACCGTGGCATGGAGTGGCATTTCTGGCTGCACATGATGGGCACGCTGCTGTACATCGGTTCGATGTGGACCGCTGGCATCACCGAGGGCTTGATGTGGCGCGCAACCGAGCCGGACGGCTCGCTTACCTACGCCTTCATCGACAGCCTGATCGCCATCAAGCCGATGTACTGGATCCGCTGGCTGGGCGGACTGTTCATCCTCGGCGGCATGGTGTTGATGGCATGGAACCTGTGGTATTCGGCGGCGGATGCGCGTGCGCACCTGATCAAGCCGATCCCCGTGCCCATTCCCGAACCGGTGCCGCACCAGGTGCCCACGCCGCTGCCGGCGGCAACCTGATGCGATCGCCCGTGATCGCCGCCGCGTGCAGTTCACCAGGCGGTGGCGTCAACCGCACATTGCCACTGCAACAGCGGCCGTCTCTCGCCGTCCAATTGAAGTAGAGCTCACACCATGGCCTACAAGCATTTTGAAGTGATCGAGAAGAATGCCGCCCTGCTGGGCGTGCTGATCGCGATCATGGTTTCGCTCGGCGGCCTGGCCGAAATCACGCCGCTGTTCATGCAGGCGCACGCGGTCAAGCCGGCGGCGGGCGTCAAACCCTATGACGCGCTGCGCCTGGCTGGCAAGGACATTTACGTGCGCGAAGGCTGTTACCTGTGCCACTCGCAGATGATCCGCGCGCTGCGCGCGGAGACCCAGCGCTACGGCCATTACTCCACCGCCGAAGAGTCGGTGTACGACCGCCCGTTCCAGTGGGGCTCCAAGCGCACCGGGCCGGATCTGGCGCGCGTCGGCGGCAAATATTCCGACCAGTGGCAAAGCATGCACCTGATCAGCCCGCGCGAGCTTGTGCCCGAGTCCAACATGCCGAACTATCCGTGGCTGGAGCATGCGCCACTCGACGCTGCGGACATCCAGGCGCGCATGCGCACGCTGCGCAAGCTTGGTGACCCATATACCGATGCGGAGATCCAGGCCGCGCCGGCAGCATTGGCCGGCAAGACCGAGATGGACGCGCTGGTTGCCTACCTGCAGGGCCTTGGCATCCGCAACGAACCGGCGGCCACAGTTCCGGTACCGATCGGACACGGAGACAAGCCATGACTGCAGCGATGTGGGGCAACCTGATTGGCGTGGTCACGGTGCTGACCATGGCGGTGTTCATCGGCATCTGGGTGTGGGCCTGGGGCAAGCGTCACCGCAAGGTGTTCAAGCGCATGTCCGAGATCCCGATGGAAGATCCGCCGGAGGGTCCGGCGCCGAGCGTGGTCGAGCCGGTGCCAGGCGAGGTCGCGGACGCCGCCGCGCATCGGATCGAACCTGCACCCGGCGAGCAACCGCGGGGTGACCGGCCATGAGCAGTGGATGGTCGCTGTGGGTGATGTTTTTGGTGACGCTGAACATGGGCATCACCTTTTTCCTGTTCGTGTGGGCGCCGCGGGCCAGGATTCCCACCCAAGCCGACGGCACCAGCGGGCACGTGTGGGCGCATGGCGCGTTGCGCGAGGGCGTGCGCAAGCTGCCAATGTGGTGGGTGCTGTTTTCCGCGGCAATGTTCGTCTCCGGCTGGACGTATCTCGTGCTGTATCCGGGCTACGGCCATCACGCCGGCGTGCTCGGCTGGACCTCGCACGCCGAGCTGGCGCGCGACGTGGCACGCAACAACGTCGCGCTTGCCGACATGCAGCAGCGCTTTCGTCGCTACACGCCCGAGCAATTGGCGCAGGACCCCGCCGCCTTGCAACTTGGCGGCCGGCTCTTCGTCGACAACTGCGCGGCATGCCATGGCCGCGGCGGCTATGGCAACGTCAAACTGGGCGCACCCAGCCTGATCGACAACGACTGGTTGTATGGCGGCAGCGGCCAGGACATCCTGACCAGCATCCGCGATGGTCGCGCCGGCCTGATGCCGCCGTGGTCCAGCCTGGGCGAGGAGAACGTCAAGAACCTTGCGCAATATGTGCTGAGTCTTTCCGGATCGCCGCATGACGCGGTCAAGGCGGCTGCGGGTGCGCCACTGTTCAGTACATGTGCGGCCTGCCACGGCGCCGAGGGCAAGGGCAATCCGGTGCTGGGCGCACCCAACCTGACTGACAAGATCTGGCTGCATGGCGGCAGCGTGGCCGACATCGAGCGCAGCATCGGCGGCGGACGCCAGGGGCAGATGCCGTCATGGCACAAGCGCCTGAGCGACGATGACACGCAAGCCCTGGCGGCCTACGTCTACCATCTGGCGCACCAGGGTGATGCTGCCGCGCGCTGACCGCAGCACCACGCCGCGGCATACCCCGTGGTATCGCCAAGGCGTGGTGTGGCTGGGCGTGGCAGTGTTTGTCGCGTCCATTGCCGGCTGCGTATGGATCATTACCGTGGGTCTGCGCCATGCCGATACGCCGGTGCAGACCGGTCGCGCGGCGGTCTTCGGCGTACCCGCCGCGGCGCACAGCGCAGCGCCCCCGCCACGGTCCGCCGACTCGCCATGAATGCCTCCGCGACATGGGCGCAGCCGCAACTGGCCGCCCAGGTCCTGCGCACCCGCAGCGACGGCCGCAACGAGGTGGCGCTGCGCATTTGCAGCCTGCGTGACGCGCGCCACACACTGGAGCTGGAGCAACGCATCACCGCCCTGCCCGGCGTGCGCCGGCTATCCATTGACGTGGCCGCGCGACGCGCCCGCGTGGTGTGGGACGCACGCCTGACCTCGCTGCCGCACCTTCTGGACGCCTTTGCCCAAGGCCAGTGCGGCGCCCAGCCTCTGCGCCACGACAGCATCGAGGATGCGCGCGCGCTGGAAACGCACGCGGCGCTGAAGCGGCTGCTGGTAGCCGGCATGTGCGCCATGCAGGTGATGACCTATGCCTTTGTGATGTATGTGGGTGCGGTGGATTTCATTGACTTCACCACCCGCGGGCTGTTCCGCTGGTTGAGCCTGCTGACGACCGCGCCCATCGTGTTCTATTCGGCCCAGCCGTTTTTCGTCGGGGCACTGACTGAACTGCGCGCGCGGCGCCTGGGCATCAACCTGCCAGTGGCGCTGGCCGTGGCGTTGGTGTTTGCCGCCAGCGCGTTCACCACCTTGCGCGGACACGGCGAAATCTATTTCGACTCGGTAAGCATGTTCGTATTTCTGCTGCTGGGCGGACGCTACCTGGAACTGCGCTCCAGCCACCGCAGCGGCGCATTGGGCGACGCGGTGATGGACGCCACGCCATTGCTCGCGCAACGCCTGCTCGCCAATGGACAGCGCGAGACCGTCGCAGCCATCGAGCTGCTTGCCGGTGATCGCGTGCAGGTGGCCGAGGGCGAGACGATACCTGCCGATGGCGTGCTGGAAAGCGCCAGGGCGCACGTCGACGAGGCACTGATTTCGGGAGAATCACGCCCGCTGTGGCGCCACCGTGGCGAGGGACTGCTGGCTGGCAGCGTGCTGCTTGCCGGGCCGGCCACGCTGCGCGTTCAGCACGCCGGCACGCACACCGCCAGCGCACGGCTGGGGGAGCTTGCCGCCCGCGTGCGCCAGGCGCGTGAAGTCACCAGCGCGGTGGATGCGCGCGACGTGGGCCGCTTTGTCCTGCGCGTCTTGGCGCTGACCGCATTGACCGCGCTGGGCTGGTTGCTGGTCGATCCCACACGTGCCTTTGCCGCGGCGGTGGCCGTGCTGGTGGTGGCTTGCCCTTGCGCGTTCGCGTTGAGCACGCCGGCCACGCTCACGCGCGCGCTGGGCGCTCTTGCCCGGCGCGGCGTGCTGGTCACGCATGCCGGGGCATTGGCCGCTCTGGCACGCGTCGACCACGTCTGGTTCGACAAGACCGGCACGCTGACCACGCCGACGTTTCGCTCTGACCGCATCGAGATGCTGCGCACTGTGGACGCTGCACAGGCGTGGCGTTGGGCAGCGGCGCTGGCCCAGGGCAGTTCGCATCCCGTGGCGCGCGCGCTGCATGCGGCCTCCGGCGTCGACCTCACGGCGCCGGACGCACATGACTTGCGCGTCACCGCCGGCGGCGGCATCACCGGCACGGTGGAGGGCCGTGCCCTGCGGCTGGGCAATACGGGGTTTGCGCTTGCTGCCGGCACGCCGTCGATACCGCCATCGGCAACCGGCGCGTTGCTGCTGGCCGACGACGCCGGCGCCATTGCAGCGTTTCATGTGGACGAGCAACCTCGAGCAGATGCAGCGCGGACGACCCACGAGTTGCAAGCGGATGGCGTGACCTGCGCCATTGCCAGCGGCGACAGCGCCTCGCGGGTGGCTGCATTGGCCGCCCGCTTGCGCATCGACGACTGGCATGCAGGGCAAACCCCGGCCGCCAAACTGGCGTTGTTGCAGACGTCAGCCGCCGCCGGCGCCACCACGCTGGCGGTGGGCGACGGCAGCAACGACGCCGCGCTGCTGGCCGGCGCCGATGTCTCCGCCGCGCTGGCCAGCGGCACCGCGCTGGCGCAGGCGCATGCCGACCTGCTGCTGCTCGACGGCCGTCTGGACGGCCTGCTCCAGGCGCGCGCCATTGCCCGTCAGGTTGTGGCCATCGGTGCGCAAAGCCGGCGTTGGGCGCTGGTGTACAACCTGTGCGCCGTGCCGTTTGCAGCCATCGGGCTGGTTCCACCATGGTTGGCGGGCATCGGCATGTCGCTGAGTTCGCTCGGCGTCGTACTCAACGCCATGCGTGTGGGACGGGAACCCGCGATCACCTCTCCGGCGCCGCCCGCATGAACATCCTGCTGGTGCTGATTCCGGTCACCTTGCTGGTCATCATCATTGCCGTGGCGCTGTTTTTCTGGGCGGTGAATCACCAGCAGTTCGATGACCTGGACAGCCCCGGCGTGCTGCCGCTGCTGGACGAGCCGACAGCGCAGTACAAAGCCGACGCGGGCGCGGACAGCCCATCACCACTGCCCAGCCCCGCCGCTTCGGCACGCACCACGGACCCGGACCATCCTGCAGGCGAGCGGCGACAGGAATAGGTCCCGCCATTCGTGGGCTTGCTGGCGTGCGCTGCGACTTGCGTGGCCGGACCCGACAGCCTGAGCGCACACCTGCGCATTGCCTTCAGTCTGCGGCGAACTGCTCGTCCAGGATGCGCTGTTCCAGGTTGTGTTCCGGATCAAACAACAAACGCAGGCCGGCACCTTCGGTCTGGCGGATGTGCACGCTGCGCACGTCGCGTACCTCCATGAAGTCAGCTGTTGCGCTTACCGGACGCTTGCCCGGGTCGAGCACGCGCAGGCATACCTCGGTGCGGTGTGGCAGGATCGCGCCGCGCCAAC
>JBDTIE010000290.1:0-6002 GCA_039936515.1 Rhodanobacter sp.
GACGCCGGCACGCCAATCGCACTGTATGCCGCCTACAACGAACAGGACGAGGCGCGCTTCGTGATCGAGCGCATTCTCGAACATGTACAGCACGGCGGCCAATGCAGCGAATGCGCGATTTTGTATCGCTCCAACGCGCAGTCGCGCAACTTCGAGGAACAACTGGTCCAGCAGCGCATCGCCTACCGCGTGTACGGCGGCCAGCGCTTCTTCGAACGCGCGGAGATCAAGGACGCGCTGGCGTACCTGCGCCTGACCGCCAACCGCCACGACGACGCCGCCTTCGAGCGCGCGGTCAACACCCCGCCACGCGGCATCGGCGACCGCACGCTCGATGTGCTGCGCCGCCGCGCCCGCAGCAGCGACGTGTCAATGTGGGAAGCGGCGCTGGCCGAACTGGCGACGGGTCATGACCTGGCTGGGCGAGCGAAGAATGCGGTGAAGGGCTTCCTTGGATTCATCGACGAGATGGCGCGCAGCTTTGCGGGATTCGAGAATCGGGAATCGGGAATGGAAAAAGCAGGATCCACGCCCGGTGCCGACACGGCACCTATTCCCCATTCCCCATTTCCCATTCCCTTGATAACCCTGGCCGAACAAGTCGACCACGCCATCGCCCACTCCGGCCTGCGTGACCACTACGAAAAGGACAGCCGCGGCAACGCCGAGACGCGGGTGGAAAACCTGGACGAACTGGTCAACGTCGCCAGCCGCTTCGAGCGCTCGGCGGAGGACATCGACGCGGGGTTGAGTGAACTGGCCGCATTCCTGTCCAACGCCACGCTGGAGTCCGGCGAAAGCCAGGGCGAGGCCGGCGACGACTGCGTGCAGCTGATGACGCTGCACTCGGCCAAGGGACTGGAGTTTCCGGTGGTGTTTCTGGTCGGCATGGAAGAAGGCCTGTTTCCCAGCCAGCGCTCGGTCGACGACGAAGGGCGGCTGGAAGAGGAACGCCGCCTGGCCTACGTCGGCATCACCCGTGCGCGCGAAAAACTGTTCGTCAGCCACGCCGAATCAAGGCGCATGCACGGCACCGAGATGCTGGCGCGCCCGTCGCGCTTCCTCGGCGAAATGCCGGCCGAACTGATCGACGAAGTGCGCCCGCGCGTCCACGTCACCCGACCCATGTACGCCGGCCCCACGCGCTACACCGGCAGCGCTGCGCTGGAGGAAGACGCGGCGGTGAAACTCGGCCAGCGCGTCAGCCATCCGAGCTTCGGCGAAGGCGTGGTCACCAGCGCCGAAGGCAGCGGTGCGCACACGCGCCTGCAGGTCAATTTTGAGGAGGCCGGCAGCAAATGGCTGGTCGCCGCATACGCCAAGTTGACCGTTCTTTAGCGCTGCAGCAGTTTGTCGCACGCGATGGTTTCTTTGGGTTGCGCGTGCCAGACTGCGGCCACGGATGCACGCCAAGGGGTACCACATGCGCAGCGCGACCGTCGGTAAATCGTTCCGCATTTTCAGCTACGTCGTGCTGCTGCTGATGGCTGGCGCCATCGGCTACGCGGCCTTCATCACGCTCAAATACTGGTCCTGGATCAGCGTCTAGGGGATAACGATGAACAAGCGACAGACCCGACTGTTCGCCATCGGCGGCAGCGCGCTCGCGGCCCTGCTGTTTCTGGGCATGACGCTGGACAGCCACCGCCAGTTTCCGAAGCTGACCAACGCGCAGAACATCACGCCGGAGGTCGATCTGGGCAACAAGGTGTGGCACGAAAACAACTGCATCAACTGCCACACGTTGTTTGGCGAGGGCGCGTATTACGCACCCGACCTGACCAAGATCACCCAGTTGCGCGGCGAAGCCTACCTGCGCGCGTACTTGCACGATCCGTCCAAGTTTTACGACGAGCAGAAAGTGCGCCGGCTGATGCCGAAGCAGAACCTCAGCGACGCCGACATCACCGGTCTGATCGCGTTTCTGGACTGGGTCAGCAAGGTAGACAACCAGGGCTGGCCACCGCGGCCGCTGCTGGTCAGCGGCTCGTCGCTGCCAGGCATGGCGATGGTCGCTGCCCAGCGAACCGAGGCGACCGGCACGTCTGCGCCGGAGGGGGAAATGCCGCGTCCGACCACCACGGGCAACAATCCGATCGCACAGGGTGAGACCTTGTTCCAGTCGGTCTCGCCACCGTGTGCGGCGTGTCACTCCATTGCGCCGGGCGTGAACATGGCCGGCCCCTCGCTGGCAGGCATCAACGCCAAGGCCCGGGAAGTCCTGGCGTCGGGCACGTACAAGGGTGAAGCCAAGGATGCCAAGGGCTTCATCCGCGAGTCGATCCTGCACCCCAGCGCGTACCTGGAGCCGGGCGACATGTACTCGGGCGGCGGCACCTCGTTCATGCCCGACACCTACGCCAAGTCGCTCACGCCCGAGCAGGTCGACCATCTGGTCGAGTATCTGTCCACCTTGAAGTAACCGCGCCGTTCCGTTGCGGCGTGCGCCGCGGCAACGGAACCCAGGCGACGGCTCGCACACCGATACGACGGAGAACGCGATGCGTTACAAATCCCAGTCAGTAGCCTATTGGTACTTCGCGGTGGCGATGGCGTTGTTCGGCCTGCAGCTGGTGTTTGGCTTGCTCTCGGCAGCCAAGTACCTGGGCCCGGACCCGCTGCTGTATATCCTGCCGTTCGATGTCACCAAGATGATCCACACAAACCTGCTGATCGTGTGGGTGCTGACCGGCTTCATGGGCGCGACTTACTGGCTGGTACCGGACGAATCGCGGACCGAGCTTTACAGCGTGAAGCTGGCGCTGTGGCAACTGGTGCTGTGGACGGCGATGGGACTGGCCACGATCTTCGGCTATTTCTTTCGCTACGGCACCGGCAACAAGCTGCTGGAGCAGCCGCTGCCATCGAAGATCGTCATCGTCATCGTGATGCTGATGTTCCTCTACAACATCTTCATGACCATCAAGCGCTCCGGCCGCTTCACCACCACCGAAGGCGTGCTGATGGGCGGCCTTGGCCTGGCCGCGGTGCTGTACCTGCCGGCGTTGCTGCATTACGAAAACTACGTGGTGTCGATCTTCTACCGCTGGTGGACGATCCACCTGTGGGTCGAGGGCGTGTGGGAGATGATCCAGGGTGGCTTCCTTGCCTACCTGCTGATCCGCCTGTCCGGCGCCGATCGCGAGGTGATGGAGAAGTGGCTGTACGTCATTGTCGGGCTGGTGTTCATTGCCGGCATCATCGGTACCGCACATCACTACTACTGGGTTGGCGTGCCGCATTACTGGCTGCCGATCGGCGGCATCTTCAGCGCGCTGGAACCGGTCGCGCTGGTGGGCATGGCGGTGTATGCGTACTACGCGATCCGCCGCTCCGGCCTGCAACATCCCAACGTGTTGGCGCTGCACTGGACCGTGGGCAGTGCAGTGTTCACGCTGTTCGGCGCCGGCCTGCTGGGCTTGGCGCACACCTTCCCCAGCGTCAACCAGTGGACGCACGGCACCATGATCACGGCCATGCACGGCCACGCCGCGTTCTACGGCGCCTACGCGATGATCGTGCTGGCGATGATCACCTACGCCTTGCCGTCGCTCACCGCCGGCCGGCGCGAGGAAGGTTCGCCGATCGGCTACTGGGCATTCTGGATGCAGCTGGGCGGCATGTTTGGCATGACGCTGTCTTTTGGTACCGCCGGCATCGCCCAGGTCTACCTGGAGCGCATCCTTGGGCTGGGCTATCTGGATACGCAACTGAAGATCCAGATCCACTTCGTGATGCTCATTGCCACCGCGATGGTCTTTACCATCGGCGTGGGACTCTTCATCTTCGACTTCTTCCGCTACCCATTGCGCTTTGTCGTCAGCGATGAGCCGGCACTGCAACCGCGCCGCACCGTCGATGCCTGAGGCGCTGGCCGCGGCCACAGGCAGGGACGCAGTCCAGCCGTTCTACCTGCCCACCGGCAACGAGCTGGCGCTGTTCGAGCAGTGCCACGCGCGGCAACTGGCGGTGATGCTCAAAGGCCCCACCGGCTGCGGCAAGACGCGCTTCATCGAACACATGGCATGGCGGCTGGGCCGCCCGCTGATCACCATCGCCTGCCACGACGACTTGAGCGCCAGCGACCTGATCGGGCGCTTCCTGATTCGCCATGACGGCACCGTCTGGCAGGATGGTCCGCTGACCCGCGCGGTGCGCGAAGGCGCCATCTGCTATCTCGACGAGGTGGTGGAAGCGCGGCAGGACACGGTGGTGGTGCTGCATCCGTTGACCGACTACCGACGCATGCTGCCGATTGACAAGACCGGCGAAACCCTGGAGGCGACGCCGGGCTTCCAGCTGGTGGTGTCCTACAACCCCGGCTACCAGCGCATGTTGAAGGACTTGAAGCCCAGCACGCGGCAACGTTTTGTCGCGCTGGATTTCGACTTTCCGCCACTGGACACCGAGGTGGCGATCGTCGAACGCGAGGGCGGCGCCAACCACGCCACGGCGCACGCGCTGGTGACACTCGGTCAGCGACTGCGCGGGCTGCAGGATCGCGGCCTGGCCGAGGTGCCGAGCACGCGGCTGCTGATCGCCGCCGCGCGGCTGATTGCCAGCGGTATTCCCGAGCGCGATGCCTGTCGTGCGGCCATTGTCTCGCCGTTGTCGGATGAGGCGACGCTGGTCGGCGCCATGCGCGACCTGGTCGACGCCAGCTTCATCTGATCGGACTACGCGAGCGCGCCGGAGCCACAGCATGGCCGAAGCCGAAGATGTCATCGTCGACGCCGCGCGCCACGCGACCATTTACGCGCGGGCGTTGTGGCAGCGCTACCGTCAGCCGACGCAGCAGGCCGCGCCTGTCAGCCTGGCCGACGTCGCGCCGCGGCTGGACCTGCTGGTCAGCGCGCTGACCGGCAGCGGCTTGCGGCTGCGCGTTGCGCAAGCACCGGCGGCGCCGTCCTTTCTCTCCCTGGCAATGCGCCGGCGCCACGGGCCGGTGCACCGCTGCGCGCTGCCGGCAACCGATGGCGAGGCAATCTGGCTGCCCGCCAACCTGGGCCAGCTGGACGCGTCCAGCGCCTGGCTGCGCTATCGCGCGCTCGCCCTGCAGCAGGCCATGCGCGCCATGCGTGGCAGCGCCGCGCACGCACCGGACGCGCGCGATGCCCTGCTGCGCGACGTGTACCTGCTGTGCGAGGCCGACGCCGCCGACCGCGCTCTGGCACGCGCCCTGCCCGGCACGGCCCATGCGCTCGCCGCGCTGCGCCACGTTGCGCTGGCGGCGCGGCCGTCGCCTGCCACGCTGCCGGCCGTGCTGCGTCCGCTGGAAGCGCTGCTGCAACGTACGCTCGGCGCAGACCTGACGACCACCGCCCACGCCACGCGCGAGCGCGGCGCGCCCGCCGATTCCCTGCTTCGCGCCCGAAAGCTGGCCGCCGCGTTGCGCGATGCCGCGCCGAGCCAGCACTTCGGTCCGCATCCGCTGCTCAAGGATCTGTGGACCGGCGAGCTCATCGCCGCGGTGCCACACCGCGTCGCCGCGGCCGCAGGCGCCGGCATGGCCGATCCCTCGGCACACGACGCGCCGCGTAGCGCACGCCTGGTGCGTCGACCGGACGTGCGCGAAGCGGACGACGACGAGGACGACGAGCGCCCCGGTGCGTGGATGGTGCAGACCGCGCAGCCGCACGAGCAGGCCGAGGATCCGCACGGTCTGCAGCGGCCCACCGACCGTGACAACGACACCGCCGCCGAGGAGTACGCCGACGCCCTGTCCGAACTGCCCGAGGCGCGCTTGCTGACGCGTCCGGGGCGGCCGAAGGAAATCCTGCTGTCGGACGATCCGCCGACGCCCGCCGCGCACGCGCCAATGCCGGCGTCGACTCCGGACGACGACGCGCTGGCCTATCCGGAATGGGATTACCGCATCGACGCGTACCACCCGCGCGGCGTCACCGTGCACTGCCTGCCGGCCGCAGAGGGTTTGCAGTCTTGGGTGGACACGACACTGCAGGCGCATCGCGGCATGCTGCAGGACATCCGCCGCCGGTTCG
>JBDTIE010000291.1:0-4588 GCA_039936515.1 Rhodanobacter sp.
TCGGGAATCAGGCAGATGTCGCGATGGGTTTCATTGCGCGAGCGGTGGTACGCGCGGATCGCCAGCAACCCGGCGTATTCGCCCTGCGCGCCGGCATTGGGCTGCAGGCTGACCGCGTCATAGCCGGTCAGCTCCACCAGCATCGCCTCCAGCGAATCGGTCAGCGCCTTGTAGCCGGTGGTCTGCTCGGCCGGCGCCAGCGGGTGGATGGTGGCAAATTGCGGCCAGGTGACCGGGATCATCTCGGCGGTGGCGTTGAGCTTCATGGTGCAACTGCCCAGCGGGATCATGGTGCGATCCATCGCCAGGTCCTTGTCCGCCAGCGCGCGCAGATAACGCAGCAGTTCGTGTTCGCTCTGGTAAGTATTGAACACCGGATGGGTGAGAAAGGCGCTGTGACGCACCAGGCTGGCGGGCAGGGCGTCGGCAGTGATCGCATCCAGCGCGTCGATGTCTTCGATTTTCGCGCCGAACAAGGCGGCGATGGCCACCACGTCCTGGCGTGTCGCCGTTTCATCCAGGCTGATGCCCAGGCTGTGCGCGTCGATAGGGCGCAGGTTGATGCCGGCGGCGTGTGACTTTGCATGGATCGCGTCGGCATCGATGCCGGTGACATGCAGCGTGTCGAAGAAATCCTTGCCCACGCCGACGCCTGCCGTGCTCATCGCGCTGGCCAGGATTGCCGCCAGCCGGTGCGTGCGCCGGGCGATCCGGGTCAGGCCGACCGGGCCGTGGTACACCGCGTACATGCTGGCCATCACCGCCAGCAGCACCTGCGCGGTACAGATGTTGGACGTGGCCTTTTCGCGGCGGATGTGCTGTTCGCGCGTTTGCAAGGTGAGGCGGTACGCGGCCTTGCCTTCGGCGTCGATCGACACGCCGATCAAGCGCCCGGGCATCGAGCGCTTGTAGGCATCGCGGCATGCCATGAAGCCCGCGTGCGGGCCGCCGAAGCCCAGCGACACGCCAAAGCGCTGGCTGTTGCCCACCACGATGTCTGCGCCCCATTCACCGGGCGCGGCGATCAGGGTCAGCGCCAGCAGGTCGGTGGCCACTGCCACCAGCGCGCCGCGATCGTGCACCGCGGCGGCCAGCGCGGCGTAGTCGTTGATCTGGCCCCATGTGTTGGGGTACTGCAGCAGCACGCCGAAACTCTCGACCGTGGCCGCGTCCGCGTCAGCGCCGATGACCAGCTCGATGCCCATGCCCTCGGCACGCGTGTGCAGCACCGCCAGCGTCTGCGGATGCGCGTCGCGCGAGGCGAAGAACACGTTGGATTTGGACTTGCCCGAGCGCTTGGCCAGGGTCATCGCCTCCGCTGCCGCGGTGGCCTCGTCCAGCAACGAGGAGTTGGCGATAGCCATGCCGGTGAGGTCCGTCACCATGGTCTGGAAGTTGATCAGCGCTTCCATCCGTCCCTGCGAGATCTCCGCCTGGTAGGGCGTGTACGCGGTGTACCAGGCCGGGTTCTCCAGGATATTGCGCAGGATGACGTTGGGCGTGTAGGTGCCGTAATAGCCTTGGCCGATGAAGCTGCGCAGCACCTGGTTCTTGTTGGCGATGGCGCGGATCTGGGCCAGTGCGTCCACTTCGGTGACCGCAGGCGGCAAGGCCAGCGGCAAGGCTGACTTGATCGCCGCAGGCACGATGGCGTCGGTCAACGACTCCAGCGAATCGTGGCCGAGCACGGCCAGCATCTGCGCGATCTCTGCATCATTGGGACCGATGTGGCGCTCAATGAACTCGTCGTGGTGCTCGAGATCGCGCAGAGACGGGGTAGGGTTGTAACTCATGACTGGGCATCCGAAGGCTTGCGTGCCGTGCCGCACGCTGGGCGCCCCTCTGTCCTTTTGCCTGAGAGTTTGGAAGTGCGATGCGCGCACTTCGTGCCCCTTCGGCGCCGGATTGAACCGGTCTCTCCAGAGTGTTCGCGTGCGGTGGTATGGGGGCCTGAGCGATTACGGGCGTTGCGTCTTCGGCAGCGGCACAGGCCTGATCGGCCGCCGCTTCTCCCACCGCGCGTTTACCCGAGGCATTATACAGGGCGCCCCGGCAGCTGTCTGGCCATCGCCCGCTGCTGCAACGCTTTTCCAGCCATGACGACGCCATGATCCGGATTGACGCCATCGACCACGTGGTGTTGCGCGTGCGCGACATGCACGCCATGCGGCACTTCTATGTCGACGTGCTCGGCTGCACCGAGGAGCGGCGGCAGGACGCGATCGGCCTGCTGCAGTTGCGCGCCGGGGCGTCGTTGATCGATCTGGTCAGCGTCGACGGCACGCTGGGTCGCCGCGGAGGTGAGGCACCGGGCCGCGACGGTCACAACATGGATCACATGTGCCTGCGCGTGGCTGATTACGACGAGGCGGCCATGCTCGCCCACCTGCGGGCGCATCATGTGCGCATGGGCGAAACTGGCGTGCGTTACGGCGCACAGGGCGAGGGCCGATCAATCTATGTATATGACCCGCAGGGCAACATGCTGGAGTTGAAAGCGGCGCTGCGTGCGTAAGCCGTCGCTTCCGCGCACGGTACTACGACCTTGCAAACGTCGGCTTGGCAGCGACGCTGCAGCCTGAAACCCTCGTCGACAATTGCCGGGAGCGCGGTAGACATCGACTTTGCCGTGCGTGAAAAGACGAAGGCCACCTTTGCGGCGGCCTTCGTTTACAATTGGTGCCCGGGAGAGGACTCGAACCTCCACGGAGTTGCCCCCGCTAGCACCTGAAGCTAGTGCGTCTACCAATTCCGCCACCCGGGCAGGCATCACAGCGCTTAGCAGCGATATGAGCCGCGTAATGTAGGCACCCCTCCGCGGGTTGTCAACTCTTTTCACCCGCCATATTTCGTGTCGTGACATGCTTGCCGTCGCGCACCCCAGAAGGACATTCAGTGACCAGAAAAAGCCCACCCCGCAGCGGCCGTGATGCCGATGCCCCGTCAGCCCCCGCCGGCTCAAAGCCGACGCCGCGCAAAAATCGCGCTGGCGCATCCTCATCGCGTCGTGCCGCATCTGCCGGTACCGCGCGTGATCCGCAGGCCGAACGCGAGGCCCGGCGCTACGACCGCCCGATCCCAAGTCGCGAGGCGATCCTTGCCCTGCTGGAAGAGCGTGGCGAGCTGCTGACCGAGGCGCGCATCGCCGAAGCGCTGGGCATTGGCGAAGACATCGATCTGGAAGCGCTGCGCAAGCGCCTGGCGGCGATGGTGCGTGATGGCCAGTTGCTGCTGGGTCGGCGTGGTGGCTATGCGCCCACGGAAAAACTCGACCTGATCGCGGGCGTGGTGCTGGCCAATGCCGAAGGCTATGGCTTTCTGCGCCCCGACGAAGGCGGCGACGACCTGTACCTTTCCCCGCAGCAGATGCGCGCGGTCATGCACGGTGATCGCGTGCTGGCCAGCGTGGTCGGCATCGACCGTCGCGGGCGGCGCCAGGGCGCCATCGCCGAAGTGCTGCAGCGCCGCTCGCCGCGGCTGGTCGGGCGCGTGGTGGTGGAGAACGGCGTGACGCTGGTGACGCCGGACGATCGACGTCTGCACTTGGATGTCCTGATTACGCCAGGGCAGGAGCAGGGCGCGACATCCGGCCAGATTGTGGTTGTCGAGATCACCGATCCGCCCACCGCAAACCGCGGACCGATGGGCGCGATCCGCGCCGTGTTGGGCGAACGCCTGCAGCCGTCGCTGGTGGTGGAGATGGCCATAGCCAGCCATGACCTGCCGCACGAGTGGCCGGCCGCCGTGCTGCGCGATGCCGCCGAGGTGGAAGGCGAGGTGACTGCCGCCGAGCGCGCGGGTCGTGTCGACATCCGCAAGCTGCCGCTGGTCACCATCGACGGTGCCGATGCGCGTGACTTCGACGACGCGGTGTTTGCCGAGCCCCGGCGCGGCGGCGGCTGGCGGCTGATCGTGGCCATTGCCGACGTGTCGCATTACGTGCAGGTCGGCAATGCGCTGGACAAGGAAGCCTACGAACGCAGCACCTCCACCTACTTTCCCGGTTTCGTCGTGCCGATGCTGCCGGAGACGCTGTCCAACGGCATCTGCTCGCTCAACCCGAAGGTCGACCGGCTGTGCATGGTCTGCGACATGACGGTCGACGCCGAAGGCACGGTGACCCGCGCCAAGTTCTACGACTCCGTCATGCGCTCGCACGCGCGCCTGACTTACGACAAGGTGTGGCAGGCGGTTGGCCTGCGCGAGAAGGACGCCCTGCACGAGGTGGCCGACGTGCTGCCGCAGCTGGAGCATCTGCACGCGCTGTACAAGGCCATGGCCGGCCAGCGCAAGCGTCGCGGCGCGATCGATTTCGAGACGCCGGAGGTCAAGTTTCGCCTCGACCAGACCGGCGGCGTGGAATCGATGGGTGCGACCGAACGCAACGACGCGCACAAGCTGATCGAGGAATGCATGATCGCCGCCAATGTGCAGGCGGCGCTGTTCCTGGAGAAGAAGAAAATCCCCGCGCTATTCCGCGCGCACGAGCCGCCACCGGCGGAGAAGTACGAAGACCTGCAGCAGTTCCTGCGTGAGTTCAAGCTGCGCATGCCGCCGGTGGACGAAGTCACACCGGCGGACTTTTCCG
>JBDTIE010000292.1:0-4336 GCA_039936515.1 Rhodanobacter sp.
CGACTCGCTGCAGACCCGGCGCAAGGTGCGTGCGCTGGAAGCGTCGCTGCGCGAGTCCGAGCGCCGCTGCGACGCATTGCTGGATTCCTCCACCGACGCCATCGCCTACGTGCATGAAGGCATGCACGTGCGCGCCAACCTTGCCTACCTGGAAACCTTCGGTTACGACAGCTTTGACGAGGTCATGGGCCTGCCGGTACTGGACCTGATCGAAGCCGCCAACGCCGAGGAATTCAAGACTTTGCTGCGTGGTCATGCGCGGCAGGAAAGGGTGCCGCCACAGCTGACTTTGCGCGCGCGTCGCGCCGACGGCAGCCAGTTCGATGCCACCGTGGAGTTCGCCCCGGCCACGTTCGAAGGCGAGCCGTGCCTGCAAATCGTTTTTCGCCGGCAGATGGTGGACCCGGCGCTGCTGGAACAACTGCAGCGCGACACCGTCACCGGGCTGTTCAACCGCGCGCACATGCTTGAGTGCATCGATGACGCGGTGGGCGCTGCCGCCAAAGGCAAGAAGGGCCAGTCGCTGCTTCTGATCGAGCCGGACAACTGGGCGTCCATCGTAGCCGGCATCGGCATGGGCAAGACCGACGAGTTGCTGGCAAGCTTCGCCGATCGCCTGCGCATCCTGCTGGATACCGATGATGTGGCCGGTATGTTGGCCGACCACACCTTCGGCATCGTGCTGGCCGCGCGCCAGGACGATGCCATCAAGGCCTGGATCGAGAAGCTGCAAAAAACCGTCAGCAGCGACATCTTCGATGCCGGCTCGCGCTCGATCACCGTCACCGCCAGCATCGGCGGCAGCCTGCTGGGGGAGAAGAATGCCAACACCGAGTTGCTGCTGAACCAGTCCAGCCAGGCGCTGCGCGGGGCGCAGAACCTGGGCAGCGGCAAAGTCGAGTTGCACGACCCCGCAGCGCGGGAGAAGGCCGACGAGGAGCGTGATCGTTACTGGCTGGAGCTGCTGCGCAAGGCGCTCACCGACGACGGGCTGGTGCTCTACCACCAGCAGGCGATCAGCCTGCAGGACGTGGAAGGCGACTATTCCGAGATCCTGCTGCGCATGAACGGCCCGCAGGGCGAGGTGCTGCCAGGATTCTTCATGCCACTGGCGGAAAGGCACAACCTCAACACCGACGTTGACCGCTGGGTGCTGCGCAATACGGTTACCGCCTTGCAGGCACGCGAGGCATCGGGCCAGCCGACGGTGTATTTCGTCAAACTGACCCCGCAATCGCTGCAGGACGCCACGCTTTTGCCGTGGCTGGACACCCTTCTGCGCGAGGCCCGGCTCAAGTACGGCCGCGTCGTGCTGGAGATGACCGAGAGCAAGGTCATGACCCTGCTGCGCCCGGCGCAAGAGTTCGTCAACGCCTGGAAGAAGCTCGGTGGCCAGTTTGCGCTGGAGCAGTTCGGCTCCGGTCTCAATTCCTTCCAGTTGCTCAACCACATCGCCGCGGACTACCTGAAGATCGACCGCAGTTTCATGGCCGACCTGCCGCAGCACCCAGAAAACCAGAAAAAGATCACCGAAATCTGCGAGCAGGCGCACGCGCTCAATCTCACCACCATTGCCGAATGGGTGGAGGACGCCACCAGCACGTCGCTGCTGTTTTCGTGTGGAGTCGACTTCGTGCAGGGCAACTTCCTGCAGGAGCCGCAACGGCTGGTATAAGCCGGCGGTCCTCGCCATCGCGCAGGGCGGGCAGCGTTCGCGATCGCCACCTGGACTCGAGCAGTTTGCCTTGGACGGCGGGCGGTGCCCGCCCTACGGGATGGCGCGGCGAAGGTTGTTTTGAGGTCGCGACGGCACTTGAACCGCGCTAACGACGAACATGGCAAAGCGCGCCCACGGAATCCGTGGACGCGCGAACATCCGCTGAAGCGGTGCCGTTATTCGGCAGAGGAAGAAGCAGCAGCGGCTGCCTTCGCCTTGGCGTTGGCCTTGGCGGTGGCAGCGGCGGCGACGTCTTCCTTGATACGCGCGGCCTTGCCTTCCAGCCCACGCAGGTAATACAGCTTGGCGCCGCGTACTTTGCCCTTGCGCTTGACGGTCAGCGAGTCGATGGCCGGGCTGTGCGCCTGGAACACACGCTCGACGCCGGTGCCGTGCGACATCTTGCGCACGGTGAAGGCCGAATGCAGGCCGCGACTGCGCTTGGCGATGCAGATGCCCTCGAACGCCTGCACGCGCTCGCGATTGCCTTCCTTCACCTTGACGTTGACCACCACGGTGTCGCCGGGAGCGAACTCGGGCAACTGGCGGGTGATCTGCTCGGCTTCGAACTGTTCGATGATCTTGTTCATGGCAACCTCTGTGGTTTTGCTTGTCGTCCTGATCGCAAGTAGCAAACAGCGCCCATCCATGGCCGCACTTTCAATGTCCGTCCGCAGCGTGTTCGCGGCGGAATGTCTCCAGCAACGCGCGGGAAGGCGCATCCAACTGGCAGCGCGCCAGCAGGTCCGGGCGGCGCAGCCAGGTGCGTCCCAGGGCCTGCATCCGGCGCCAGCGCGCAATGGCAGCATGGTCACCTGACAGCAACACCTCGGGCACCGAACCCAGCGCATCATGCACCGGTCTTGCGTAATGCGGGCAATCCAGCAGGCCGGTGGAGAACGAATCCTCCTGGGCCGACTGCGCATCGTTCAGCGCGCCATCCTGCAAACGCCCGATGGCGTCGATGATCACCGCCGCCGCCAGCTCGCCGCCGGACAGGACGTAATCACCGATGGACAATTCCTCGTCCACCTCGTGCGCAATGAAACGCTCGTCCACGCCTTCGTAGCGCCCGCACAACACGGCGATGCGCGGCATCGCTGCCAGCGCTTCCACCCTGTCCTGCGTCAGCCGCGTTCCCTGCGGACTGGGATAAATCACATGCACCGGCTCGGCTGCCGCACCGCGTACCGCCTCCAGCGCAGCACGCAGCGGCGCGATCATCATCACCATGCCGGGGCCACCGCCATAGGATGTCGCATCCACGCTGCGATGCCGGTCATGCGCATAGTCGCGCGGGTTCCAGGCATGCACCTCAAGCAGTCCGCGTTGCTGCGCCCGGCCGACAACGCCGATCTGCACGCACTCGCGCACGAAATCCGGAAACAGGGTCACGACATCAATCCGCATGCTGTCGCTCCCATGGATCCGGGACAGACCGGTCAGAAATCAGCGTCCCAGTCCACCACCATCTGTTGTGCCACCAGGTCGACGCCCAGAACCACCGAACCCATGACATACGGGATCAGACGCTCGCGGTCACCATCGCGCACCACCAACACGTCATTGGCACCGGTGGCGAACAGATGGCTGACCCGTCCAAGCGCCACGCCATCACTGGTGGACACTGCCAGGCCTTCCAGATCAACCCAGTAGTACTCACCGCTGGCCGCCGGCGGCAACCGGCTGCGCGCAACCTGGATATCCTGGCCAACCAGCGCCATCGCCTGCTCGCGGTTGTCCACTCCGGGCAATTGCGCCACCACGCCCTTGCCCTGTGCGCGACCCTTGACGCCATCGATCTCCTGTTCCACACCCGGCGCGCTGACCAGCAGCCAGGGTTGGTAATCGAAGATGCGCAGGCGCGGTTCGGTCCAGGACTCGATCTTGACCCAACCCTGCACGCCGTAAAGCCCGACCACGCGACCAACGAGGACGCGTCGATCGGTTACCACCACTTCAGGCAGCCGCTTGCAGCTTGCCCGCTTCCTTGACCAGCGCGGCGACCTTGTCGGTCAACTGCGCGCCCTTGGCCACCCACTCCTTGACGCGCTCGACGTTCAGCTCCAAGCGCTTGTCCTTGCCCGAAGCGACCGGGTTGTAATAGCCGATGTTCTCGATGTTGCGACCGTCGCGCTTGCTGCGCTGATCGGTAACGACCACGTGATAGAACGGACGGCCCTTGGCACCGCCGCGCGAAAGACGAATCTTGACCATAGTAGAACTCCAGAGTCGCCGTGGACGGCAACTGCAACTTTAGCGTGCACGGTAAACCGGGCATTTTAGCGGGATTCGGGGAAAAAGGAAGAGCTTGTGGACCGCGAACAGGGGGCCATGACTGCGCAACCGGCATGAGCGGCAGCCGGATCGCGGCTCATCCTCTCCGAGCGCCGCAGTCAACGCGGTGGTGGCAAACCACCCATGCCACCCATTCCGCCCATGCCTTTCATGGCGCCACGCATCTGTCGCATCAAACCCTTGCTGCCACCGCGCGAGAGCTTCGACATCATCTTTTCCATCTGCATGTATTGCTTGAGCACGCGGTTGACATCTGCCGGCTGCGTGCCCGAGCCCCGCGCGACGCGGGCGCGGCGCGAACCGTTGAGAAGATCCGGGTGG
>JBDTIE010000293.1:0-5097 GCA_039936515.1 Rhodanobacter sp.
GGGCTGCTGGTCCACGACGATCAGTTCGCGCGCGATGGGCAGCATGATCTGCTCGAACTTGGCCTGCATGACGTTTTCCAGTTGCAGGCGACGCGTGCCCTTTTCCAGTTGCACCTGCTCGTCGTTGGGCAGGTTGATGGCGATGGTCTTGGCGCCGACGTTGGCGTCGCCACCGTAGTAGATGGCGAAGTAGGCGTTGAGGTCCGCGTCCGATCCAGGCGTCTCGGCCTTGTACTGGTCCGGTACCGGCAGGCCACGCTGCAGTTCGGGCAGGTACTGGGCAAAACGCGCGAGCTTCTTGCTCCACGCCTCGTCCTTGATCAGCACGTAGGATTCGTAGCTGGCCTTGTAGCCGTACAGCTGGTCTTCGTAGGTCTCGATCGGGCCAATGACGATATCCACCGGATTGGTCTTCATCGCCATCCACGCCATGTCGCTGGCGCGGTAGTCGTCACTCTCCAGCGCATCCGCGCGCAGCTCCAGGTACTTGCGAAAACCCGCGTTGCGCGCGAGCTTGGCGGCCTGGCGCAGGAGGCCGGCGGCTTTGGCCAGCCCGGCCTTGTAGGCAACGTGGTACGGCACACTGGTCAGCTGGCCCTGCGCGTCACGGCGCAACAGGGTATAGAGCGAGGTCTTGTCCTTGAGCGGCGAGCGCTCGAACTCGTCCTTGCTCATGTCTGCCGGATAAAACTGCGCGCCCGGCGGGCGCTCGCCCACACCATCGACAAAGGGCGTGTCGTTGTCCAGGCGGTCCCATGGGCCGTAGTTGAGATTGGTCAGCTCACGCGTATCCGGATCATTGATCTTGGCTAGCAGCGCGTCGCGGTCACCCCACGCCTGCTGCCAGTACAGGTCGTTCATGCTGTCGGCAGCCTCCACCAGCAAGGCGATCATCTTTTTCTGCGAAGTGCTGAAGGCGGACAGGTCGGCTGTGAGCCTGACGCTGGCGTAGGCATTGAGCCGCTGCCGCGCGGGATTGTCCGCATCGGTATTGATGACCGGCGCGCTGGCTGGCGCCGGAGTACTGGCGGCCGGCGCCAGTTCCTCGTGCGACGCAGCGCCTTGTACCGGCGAACTGGTTGGCGATGAACATCCGGCCAACGCCGCCAGCACACACAGGGGGAGCAATGGTCGCAACATGGCAGATCCTCTGGACACAAGTTGTCTATCGTATCGCTGTGCGCGCAACATCGTTGCTGCGCCCGGCGCCGTATCATGCAGTGTCGCGATGCGTAGAGTGACCCGCAACGCGCCCTTCCCCACTGGAGTATTCCATGACCCTTTCCATGTACCAGGCCAGCGTGCCTGTCCTCAGCCGCGCGCTGGGCAATCTTCGTCACGTGCTCAATCAGGGCGCCGCACATGCCAAGTCCAAGGGCATCAGCGACGAGGTATTGCTGCAGACGCGACTGATTCCGGACATGTTCTCGTTGCTGCGCCAGGTGCAAACCGCCACGGACATGGCCAAGGGCGGCGTCGCACGCTTGGCCGGTGTCGAGCCGATGAAGATCGAGGACAACGAGACCACGCTGGCGCAGCTGGACGCGCGCCTGGAGCGCGTCATTGCCTACATCGACGGATTCACCGCCGGGCAGATCGACGGTAGCGAGGAGCGCGCGATCACCTTGCGCATGCGCAGTGGCGAACGCCAGTTCACCGGCCAGCCGTACCTGCTCGACTACGTGCTGCCCAACGTGTTCTTCCACTGCACCACGGCGTACGACATCCTGCGCCAGATCGGCACCGACATCGGCAAGAAGGATTTCCTCGGCGGCTGATCCCCGGCCACTTGCCCTCTGCGCGGATGCGCCACGCATGTTGCGACTGACTGACATCAAGCTGCCGCTGGATCATGACGCGCCCGCACTGGCGGCGGCGGTGCGCGCCAGATTGGACGTCCCGGCACAGGCGGTACTGGGCGTGCATGTGTTTCGCCGTGGCTACGACGCACGCCGGCGCGGCGCCATCGCGCTGATCTACACGCTGGACGTGGAAGTCGTCGACGAAGCCGCCGTGCTGGCGCGGCATGCCGACAACCAGCATGTGCGCATCGCGCCCGACCACAGCTACCGACCGGTCGCGCGCGCACCGGACACGCTGGCGCACCGGCCGATTGTCATCGGCACCGGGCCGTGCGGATTGTTTGCCGGACTGATCCTGGCGCAGATGGGTTTTCGTCCGATCATCCTGGATCGCGGCAAGGCGGTGCGCGAGCGCACCCGCGATACCTGGGACCTGTGGCGCAAGCGCGAACTGCATGGCGAATCCAACGTGCAATTTGGCGAGGGCGGGGCCGGTACGTTTTCCGACGGCAAGCTGCACAGCCAGATCCGCGACCCGTTGCACCACGGCCGCAAGGTGCTGGAGGAATTCGTCAAGGCCGGCGCGCCCGAAGAGATCCTGGTCGTCAGCAAGCCGCACATCGGCACCTTCCGCCTGGTGACGATGGTGGAGGCCATGCGCGAGACAATCACCGCGCTGGGTGGGGATATCCGTTTCAGCCAGCGCGTCGACGACCTGCTGGTCGACACCGACGCGCACGGCGTGCGCCGCGTGCGCGGCGTGACGCTGGCCAGCGGCGGACAACTGCGCGCCGACCACGTGGTGCTGGCCATCGGCCACAGCGCGCGCGACACCTTTGCCATGCTGCATGCGCGCGAAGTGCATATGGAACCCAAGCCGTTTTCCATCGGCTTGCGCATCGAGCATCCGCAATCGGTGATCGACCACGCGCTGTTTGGCGCGCAAGCCGGGCACCCGCTGCTGGGAGCGGCCGACTACAAGCTGGTGCACCACTGCAACGGACCGGCCACGCGCGGACGCACGGTCTACAGCTTCTGCATGTGCCCAGGTGGCACGGTGGTGGCGGCCACCAGCGAGCCCGGGCGCGTGGTCACCAATGGCATGAGCCAGTATTCGCGCAACGAGCGCAACGCCAATGCGGCGATCGTGGTCGGCATCGATCCTTCCGATTTCGCACCGTTTGCTGGTGGCGGCGATCCACTGGCGGGCATCGCGCTGCAACGTGCGCTGGAAAGCGCGGCGTTCCAGCTCGGTGGCGGCAACTACAACGCGCCGGCGCAGCGCGTGGGCGACTTCCTGGCGCGGCGGCCCTCCACCGGCTTTGGCAGTGTGCAACCGTCGTACCGACCGGGCGTCACGCCGTGCGACCTGGAGGCGTTGCTGCCGACATACGCTGTTGCCGCCATTCGCGAGTCGATCCCGGCGTTCGAGCGTCAGCTCAAGGGTTACGCCATGGCCGATGCCGTGCTCACCGGCGTGGAAACACGCACCTCCTCGCCGCTGCGGATTCCGCGCGACGAGCACCTGCAAAGCTGCAACACGCGCGGACTGTATCCGGCCGGCGAAGGTGCCGGTTACGCCGGCGGCATCCTGTCGGCGGCGGTGGACGGCATCCGCGTGGCCGAAGCACTGGCACGGGAGGTGTGCCGCGCCCGGGCTTGAGCCGTCACGCCGCCGAGGACTGCAGCCAGTGCGCCAGAGGCGCCGGACGGCCGAGCAGGTAACCCTGTCCCAGGGTGCTGCCCATGGCCAGCAGCGCGTCGTGTTCGGCCTGGGTCTCGATGCCTTCGGCAATCACCTGCATGTTCAACGCACTGGCCAGGGCGATGATGGCAGCCACCACGGTGGTGGAGTTGTGGTGTTCACCCTCACCCAGCGCCTGCACAAACGCACGGTCGATCTTCAGCAGCGACAGCGGCAGCGAGTGCAAGTAGCTCAGCGACGAGTAGCCGGTGCCGAAGTCATCCAGCGCCGCGCCGATGCCAAGTTCGCGCAAGCCGTGCAGCATGCGCCGCACCTGTTCCGGGTCGCCCAGCAACGAGCCTTCGGTCACCTCGATGATCAGCCGGTGGCTGGCCAGCCCGGTACGACTGAGCAGCGCCAGCAGACGCTCGGCGAAATCCGGGCGGCCCAGGTGCAACGCCGAGACGTTGATGGTGAGGAAGACATCGTCGCGGTCAAACCCGGCCATGGCGCGACAGCTCATCTCGAACATGCGCCAGTCGATGCCCTCGATCAGCCCGCAATCCTCGGCAATGCGCAGGAACTGGTGCGGCAGCAACATCCCGCGCTGCGGGTGGGCCCAGCGCAGCAGCGCCTCGAATCCCACCAGTTCGCCATCAGACAATCGCCGCAGCGGCTGGAAGTACGGCTCGAACTCGTCGTGCGCCAGTGCGTGGCGCAACGCCCCTTCCATGCCAAGCACGTCCACCACCTCGCGCGCCAGCGTCTCGTCAAACACCTCGAAGCGATTGCGTCCCAGGCGTTTGGCGCGGTACAGCGCGACGTCCGCGTCACGCAGCAGGTCGTCAGCGGCCAGGTAAGTGCAGTCGCCCAGCGCGATGCCGATGCTGGCCGACGGCGACATGTCCTCGCCAGCCACGTGCAGCGGCGCGTTGACCGCACCAAGCACGCGTGCGGCCACCTGGGTGGCGGTCTCGGCGGTATCCACGCGGTCCAGCAGGATCGCGAACTCGTCACCGGACAACCGCGCCACCATGTCCGGCTCGCGCACGCATGTCAGCAGGCGACGGGACACCTCCTTGAGCACTTCATCGCCGGCCAGGTGGCCGAGGCTGTCGTTGACGATCTTGAACCGGTCCACGTCCAGGTACAGTAGCGCACAGCGCCGGGCAGGCGCGCCCTGCAAGGCATCCAGCGCCTGGTCCAGCCGCGACCGCAGGTTGCCGCGGTTGGGCAGTCCGGTGAGCTGATCGTGCATCACCTGGTGCTTCAGTTCGCGCTGCATTTCCTCGCGTCGCTCGATCTGTTCGCGCAACTGGCCGGTGCGCGCTTCAACGCGCTGTTCAAGCTGCGCGTTGACCTCGTGCAGCGCGCTGGTCGCACGCCGACGGAAAATGCTGTTGGCGATCTGCAGGGCGGCGAACGACAACAACTCCTGATCCGCGGCTGTATAGGTAAAGCTGGCGTCGTAGCTCTGCACCACGACAAGACCGATCACCGCCTCGTTGACCCATAGCGGCACGCCCAGCCATGAGGTCGCCAGCGGCCCGATGTCGCCGCTGATGCCGCCCTCGGCCACCAGCTCCTGCACCTGTATCTGGTTGAGCAGCA
>JBDTIE010000294.1:0-6878 GCA_039936515.1 Rhodanobacter sp.
AGTGAGTGAAGCATTCCAGATGGCTGTTTTAAAGAAACTTCCTATCATTTATTTAGTTCAGGATAACGAATGGGGTATTAGCGTACCTTCTTCCGAAGCAAGGACAATGAACGCAGATGAATTTGCAGGAACACCAGCGGCACGTTGCGCTGGTTGCACAGTTCGATGAAGTGCGCGCCCTTGAGCGCGCTCTCGGCGAACAGGATGCCGTTGTTGGCGACGATGCCGACCGGGTAGCCGTGGATATGCGCAAAGCCGGTCACCAGGGTCTTGCCGTAACGCGCCTTGAACTCATGGAACTCCGATCCATCGACGATGCGCGCGATCACTTCACGGATATCGAACGGGCGCCGGGTGTCCTGCGGGATCACTCCGTACAGCTCCTGCGCCGGATATCTGGGTTCCGTCGTCGGCTGCACCGCCACCGGCATGGCCTTGCGCCGGTTGAGGCTGGCCACGATGTCGCGCGCGATGGCCAATGCATGCGCGTCGTTCTCGGCATAGTGGTCGGCCACGCCGGACTGTGTCGTGTGGACCTCGGCGCCACCCAGCGCCTGCGCATCCACCACCTCGCCGGTGGCCGCCTTCACCAGCGGCGGACCGCCGAGAAAGATCGTGCCGTTGCCGCGCACGATAATGGTCTCGTCACTCATGGCCGGCACGTACGCGCCACCAGCCGTACATGAACCCATGACCACCGCGATCTGCGGGATGTTCATCGCCGACATGCGAGCCTGATTGTAGAAGATGCGGCCGAAATGCTCCTTGTCGGGAAACACCTCGTCCTGCAGTGGCAGGAACGCGCCGCCTGAGTCCACCAGATAAATGCACGGCAGGTGGTTTTCCAGGGCCACCTCTTGCGCGCGCAGGTGTTTCTTTACCGTCATGGGGAAGTACGTGCCGCCCTTGACCGTGGCGTCGTTGGCCACGACCACGACTTCGATGCCATTGACCCGGCCAATGCCGGCAATCAGGCCGGCGCCAGGGGCGGCATCGTCGTACATGCCATGTGCCGCCAGCGCGGACAATTCAAGAAACGGCGAGCCTGGATCGAGCAGTGCGCGCACCCGTTCGCGCGGCAGCAGTTTGCCACGCGCCACATGCTTGGCGCGCGCCTTGTCGCCGCCACCGGCCGCGCTGTGCAACAGCTCGCGTTGCAGGTCCTCCACCAGCGCGCGCAAGTGGGCGCTGCCGGCCTGGAAGTCGGGGGATCGCGGATCGATCTGCGAGGTGATGGTGCTCATGCATGTGGACTCTGGCGAGGACAGGTGGCGCGCTTGCCGGCAAGGTGATGACGCTGCCGACGCGACAAGCTGGGCCACCGCTCATGATAGCCGGCGCCCGCCATGGACCGAAGCCGGCGGCACCGGCTTTCGCGCATAAAAAAACGGCCGCACGAGGCGGCCGTTTCTCCAGACAGACAACTTCGGATCAATGATCCTTGTTGGCGTCCTTGGCAGCGTCCTTGGCATTGTCAGCAGCGTCCTTCGCTGCGTCCGCAGCCTTGTCGGCAGCGTCAGCAGCGTTGCCGGCGGCGTCCTTCGCCATGTCGGCAGCCTCGCCGGTCGGGGCGACAGCGGATGTGGCAGCGCTGGCGGCCTGCTGAGCCTGGTCAGCAGCCTGGCCGGCTGCATCAGCAGCGGTCGCGGCCTGATCAGCAGCCTGGGTGGCCTCCGTGGTCGGAGCCTGGGCAGCAGCCTGCTGCGCCGTGTCAGCAGCCTGCTGAGCGGTGTCAGCGGACTTCTGAGCGTCCTGCGCGGAATCCTGCGCGCCGTTGCTGCAAGCCGCCAACAGCGCGACGAGCGCGGAGGCGAGTAGGGTACGCGTAAATGTCATGGTGAATCTCCTTTGCCGTGGAATGCCGTTTGGCCGTGTATTAATAGCGCTTTCGAGGAACTTGCGCTACATCTTTTGCTGCGTTGCTTCAGTACTCATTACTGACCGGTTCAACCACGCCTCAGAAAGCCAGTGCCCGAAATCAGTGGCCACGTGCCTGGCGAGGCCGTGTTGTCCCGCAAAAAACCGGCATGCTGCCAGCCGGTTATCTGCCCCTCTGCAAAGGGATCAACCGACGCATTCTAGCGCAATGGCAGTGGCCTCGCCGCCGCCAATGCACAAGGTGGCAATGCCGCGGCGCTTGCCGCGCGTGCGCAAGGCGTTGATCAGCGTCACCACCAGGCGCGCGCCGCTGGCGCCGATGGGGTGGCCCAGGGCGCAGGCACCACCGTTGACGTTGATGCGGTCATGGCTGATGCCAAGCTCGCGGATCGGCGCCATCGCCACCACTGCAAAGGCCTCGTTGATCTCAAACAGATCCACGTCGTCGATGCTCCAGCCGGCTTTTTCCAGCACCTTGCGGATCGCGCCCACCGGCGCGGTGGTGAACCATTCGGGCGTCTGCGAATGCGTGGCGTGCGCGACGATGCGGGCCAGCGGCTCGATGCCGCGGGCGGCGGCGTCATCGGCGCGCAACAGCACCACGGCAGCGGCGCCGTCGGAAATGCTCGAGGAAGTGGCCGCAGTGATTGTGCCGTTTTCCTTGCGAAAGGCCGGCTTGAGGGTGGGGATCTTTTCGATGTTGGAGCGGCCCGGCTGCTCGTCGGTGTCGACCTGCACGTCGCCTTTGCGCGTGCTCACGGTGACCGGCACGATCTCGTCGGCAAAGCCGCCGTCACGCTGCGCGGCCTGCGCGCGTTCGACCGAAGCGATGGCGAAGGCGTCCTGCTGCTCGCGGGTGAAGTGGTACTTGTCCGCGCACAGCTCGCCAAACACGCCCATGGACAGACCGTCGTACGGATTGGTCAAGCCATCCCAAGCCATGTGGTCGACCAGCTTGCCGTCGCCATAGCGGATGCCGCTGCGGGCGTTGACCATGTGCGGGGCATTGGTCATCGATTCCATGCCGCCGGCCAGCACGATGTCGGCCGACCCGGCGCGGATCAGGTCGGCACCGAGCATGATCGCCTTCATGCCCGAGCCGCACACCTTGTTGATGGTGGTGCAGCCCACGCTCGCCGGCAGGCCTGCGGCCAGCGATGCCTGGCGCGCCGGGGCCTGGCCCAGGTTGGCGCTCAGCACGCAACCCATGATGACTTCGCTCACCTGGTCGGCAGCTACGCCCGATTGCGCCAGCGCAGCACGCATGGCGGTGGCACCCAACTGTGGGGAGGGGACGCCGGTGAACTGCCCCAGGAATGAACCGATGGCCGTGCGCTTGGCTCCGGCAATGACGATGCTGACATCCGACATGGGTGACTCCGATGAATGATGCGTAACCGGCGCGAAGCGCGCCACGCAATGGATTGATTATCGCAGCCGGGCGCAAGAGCGGGCAAATGCGGCGCGCCGTCGCAAAATTGCGACAAACGGTGATCCGATGGCGCTGGCGGCGGCGGAGCTTGTGCCAAGATGCTTGCCAACGGTGGTGGTGGACGGTGGCCGTCCGCTCGCCAAGGCACAACGCATTGCTAGGGAACGACAATGAACACGACGCACAAGGGTTTGCGACGCCGAGAGGCGGCTCTGGCCGTCACGCTGGCATTGGGCCTGGTGGCCTGCGGGGGTGGCGGCGGCAACGTCCGGCCGGTGCCGGTGACGCCAACTACGCCGCCGGCTCCGCCGACGCCGACGCCGCCGCCGAGAGTCGATCCCCCTGTCAATGCGCAGCTGGCGCTGACCAACACTTATGTCGCCCATGATCGTGGCCTGAGCGGCACCGGCGTCACCATTGGCGTGGTGGACAGCGGCATCATGCGCTCGCACCCGGCGCTGGTGGGGCGTGTGATCAAGGAATTGATCTATATCGATCCGGCCAGGAACAACACTGCCATCGACGACGTGGTTGGCCATGGCACCTGGGTGTCGGAGATCGCTGCCGGCACGGCGGTCGGGCAGTTTGCCGGCGGCATCGCGCCGGGCGCCAAACTGGTTTCCGCGCGCATCATCAGCGACGCCGAACCCAAGGACGACGGCAGCGGCCAAGGCAACGAGGTCACCAGTTCCGATCCGTTGGGCACGATCAACGCCGACCTCATGGCCAATGGCGTACGGGTCATGAACAACTCCTGGGGCGGCTTGTACTGGAGCGCCAGCGCCACGGCGACCACGAAAAGCTTCCACGACGCCTATGCTCCGTTCATCAATGGCGGCGGCCTGGTGGTGTTTGCCTCCGGCAACGCCGATGTCGGCAACCCCAACCCGACCGATACCGCCGCACTGCCCACGCGCGCCCCGGACCTGGAAAAAGGCTGGTTGGCGGTGACGGCACTGGACAGCAACAGCCCCACCAAGTTGGCCGTATATGCCAACGCCTGCGGCGTTGCGGCCAACTATTGCCTGGCGGCTCCCGGTGACGTGATCGTCAGCGGCAAGGACGATACCGCCAGCAACCTCAGCTACTACGTTGTCAGGGGCACGTCGCTGGCTGCCCCGCAGGTGTCCGGCGCGGCCGCGCTGGTATGGGAGCAGTTCCCGTATTTCGACAATGATCTGGTGCGACAGACCCTGCTTGGCACCGCCACCGACCTGGGCGCGCCGGGGGTGGATCCGGTGTTCGGCTATGGCGGGCTCAATGTCGGGCGTGCGGTGGACGGGCCGATGCAGTTCAACTGGGGCGACGTCACCGTCGACTTCAGCGGCGACTCCAGCTGGAACAACCCCATTTCCGGTGCCGGTGGCCTGACCAAGCGCGGCAGCGGGCGCCTGTTCCTGACCCAGCCGTCCACTTATACCGGCCTGACCCAGGTGCAGAGCGGCACGCTGGTGGCCAAATCGCTGGCTGGCGGCGCCTCCATCGGTGCGTCCGGCCTGCTGACCGGCGCGACCGGCATCACCGGCAACGTCAGCAATGCCGGTACGTTGTCGGTGGTGGGCACCGACCTCAACCTCACCGGCAACTACACCCAGGTGCTGGATGGCAAGCTGGCGCTCACGCTGGGCTCGGCGCTGCGTGTCACTGGCAGCGCCACCCTCAATGGCAGCAACCTGCTGGTGCTTGGGGCCAACTCCGGCTATGTCGCCAACGCCCACACCGACGTCCTGACCGCCGCCGGTGGCCTGACCGGCCAGTTCGGCGCCACCGTGGACAAGGGCAGCAACGTGACGCTGCTGACGTCGACGTGGGGATATGACGCCACCAGCGCGTGGTTGAACGTGACCCAGGTGCAGGCCACCGCCGTGCAGGGCATGACCTACACGCCGGCCTCATGGGGCGCAGCGCAGCGCGTGGACGGTGCGTTTGCACAGATCAACGCGCAGCTGGGCGAAAACGGCACGATGACTGACGAGCCCGCCGGCGCCGGCTTCATCCATGGCGCGGCCAACCTGCAGCAGTCTGCAAGCCTGGGCGTGGTGCAAAAGTCGCTGGAGAGCCTGTCCGGCCAATTGCACGCAGCCAGCGCGGCGATGACGTTCGAAGCCATCGACGCCGGCACGCGCGCGCTGTCAGACCGCTTCGACACGTTGCAAGACGCGCGGCAAGCCGGCGCGTGGACGCAAAGCCTGGGTTATCACGGCGACATGGCGCGCAATGGCTATCGCGATGTCGGCTATGACCTGAGCGGCTGGCTGCTGGGGCAGGATTACCGCTTTGGCGAACACGGCGTGGCCGGTTATGCCATGAGCCGCAGCCAGGGCCTGGGCCGCCTGGCCGAGAGCGCGGACCAGGGCAACAGCCGCGCGTTCGAAGGCATGCTCTACGGCGGTGTGATGCGTGGCGCGTGGTACACCATGGGACGCTTCGGCGTGGGCGATTACCGCCAGACCACGCGCAGGCAGATCCAGCTGGGTAGTCAGTACTCGGGCGTGGCCAGCGACAGCAGCGGTCGTTACGGCGTGGCCTATGGCGAAAGTGGCTACCGGTTGACGCTGGGCGGTGCCCGGCTGACGCCGTACCTCAGCCTGCAGTACGCGCAGATCCATCGCAGCGGTTTCGATGAGATCGGCGCCGATGGCTTCGGCCTGAAGTCCAGCGCGCAGACCACCGCGCGCTGGCAGGCCGGCGCCGGCGTGCGGGCCGAGCATGAATGGGCGTTGGCCAATGGCCAGAGCGTGAGCCTGCAAGGGCGCATGTCCTGGCAGCAGGCGTTTGGCCTGCGCGGCGAGGTGTTTGACGCCAGCTTCAGCGGCATCAACCAGTTTGCGCCGGTCGGTGGCATCGGCCTGTCGCGCTTCGGCGGCGTGGTCGGCACCTCGCTCAACTGGAAGCTTGCCCCGCGCGCCAGCGTGCAGCTGGGCTACGACCAGTACCTGGGCCAACGCCAGCAGGCACGCATGGCCACTGCCGCGTTCAACTGGACGTTCTGAGCGCCTGCGCTGCACCACGCAAAACGGCCCGCTTCGCGCGGGCCGTTTTTATTGGGTGACAGGGCGATCAGGCCTTGCCGTGGAACAGCTCGCGGCCGAACAGCATGCGCCGGATCTCGTTGGTGCCGGCGCCGAACTCGTACAGCTTGGCGTCGCGCAGCAAGCGGCCGGCCGGGTAGTCGTTGATGTAGCCGTTGCCGCCGAGGGACTGGATCGCCTCCAGCGTGACCTGCACCGCGTTGCGCGAGGCGTTGAGCAGGCACGCGGCCGGGTCGATGCGCGACTTGATGCCGGCGTCAAACTGCTGTGCCACCAGGTAGGCGAAGCCGCGTGAACTCTGCAGCGCCGTGTACATGTCCGCGATCTTGGCCTGCATGATCTCGAACGTGCCGATCGGCGCGTTGAACTGCTTGCGCTCGCGCACGTAGGGCAGGGTGATGTCCAGTGCCGCCTGCATCAGCCCGAGCGGGCCGCCGGAGAGTACCAGGCGTTCGGTGTCCAGTCCGTTCATCAGCACGCGAACGCCCTCGTTGACCTCGCCGACGACGTTCTCCGCCGGGATCTCGCAGTTCTCG